>NZ_JAFMPL010000115.1:0-26139 GCF_019038455.1 Nocardia noduli | reverse complement strand
GGGCAGGCGTGGTCGGCGGCGGGGCGGTCGTGCTCGACGGCGGTGGCGTGGACGCCGACGGTGACGCGCTCGCGGCGGGCGGGGCTCCGGGCGCGGTCTGCGACGGTTGCTCCATGATCGAACCGCCGCCCGCGCCGGAGGACGGCGCGACCGGAGCGTTCGTCGACTCGCCACCGGTGGGCGGGGCCGCGGTCGGCGAATCGTCGCCGCCGTTCTGCACGGTCACGATCAGGGCGATGACCACGAGCAGCGCCACCACCACGGCCGCGGCGACACCGAGCAGTTGTTTGTCCGGTCCGCGCGGATTCGAGCCGCCGCCGAGGCCGGCGAGAGTACCGCCCGGCCGGGTCGGAGGCGGTGGCGTCGGACTGGAAATCGGCACGAATTCGGTGGCGTCGGTGGCATTTCCCGATGCCCCGGTCGCGGAGGTGCCGAGTACGGCGGTCGCGCCCGCGTCTCCGCCCGGCGCGGGCAGGATGGCGGTCACCACCGGTACGGAGGAAAGTTCCGGAACTCGGCCCGCGGCGACGGCTTCCAGCGCCTCCTTGGCCTCCTGCATGGTCAGCCGCGCCTCGACGGTCCCGGCCAACAGCCGCATCAGCACCGGGCCGAGCGGTCCCGCGTTGCGCGGTGCCGCTACCTCGCCACGCGCGACGGCGTGCAGGACCGCGAGCGGGTTGTCGCCCTCGCCGAACGGTGGCGAACCCTCCACCGCGGCGTAGAGCGTCGAGCCGAGCGCGAAGACGTCGGACGCCGGTTCGGGATCCTCCCCGCGCGCCACCTCGGGGGCGAGGTAGGCGGGGGTGCCCGCGAGGAATCCGGTCGCGGTCACGGTCACGTCGCCGACGGCACGGGAGATGCCGAAATCGGTGATCTTCACGGTGCCGTCGTCGGCGACGAGCAGATTGGCGGGTTTCACATCGCGGTGCATGATGCCCGCGGCGTGCGCGACGGCCAGCGCGGCCGCGGCCTGCGCGCCGATACGGGCGACCTCGATCGGTGGAAGTGTGCGCTTGCCGGAGAGTTTGGCGGCCAGACTCGGCGCGTCCATGTACTCCATCACCAGCCAGGGCTGGCCGTCTTCCTCCGCCACGTCGAAGACGGTGATGGCGTTGGGATGGTGCAGCCTGGCCGCGATCCTGCCCTCGCGCATCGCCCGCAATTTCGCCTCGAGCGCCTGGGAATTCGACAGGGTGGAGGCGAGCAGCAATTGCTTGACCGCCACCGTGCGGCGCAACCGAACGTCGGTGCCGCGCCACACCACTCCCATGGCTCCGCTGCCGATCGGATCCGCGAGCCGATACCTTCCAGCGATCAACCGATCCGCCGTCATGTGGTTGTGCCCTCCTGCGCCACGCCGAGCCATCCAGCACTACCGCGCGTCAGGAACCTCCTGTGGCCTTCGAAAATCCTACGCGCCGTAATGCTTTGCACCCACACACTCCAGCGTTAGCATCCGCCGACTGCTCCGGATGCAGTTGCAACAGTGTCGACAATGACATACCCACCCGACAGACATCCAGCCATGCCCCTGTCGAGAGGCGAACCGGCCGCCCGAACAGCGCGAGCCCGTCCGCGCACCCACCGTACCGGCCGGTAGCCATCGCGGTGCGATATTCGTTCGACACCAGGGCATTACACGCCCGCGACCGCGTCGCGAACCACGGAGGAAAGCGGGACGAGACGCGCACGAACGACAGTGAGCACGATCACAGTCGGGCCGCGCGCGTATCGAGTTCACCCGCGGCCCCGTCGGTGTCAGGCGTTGAAGTACTTCGCCTCCGGATGCAGCAGCACGAAGGCGTCGGTGGACTGTTCGGGGTGCAACTGCAACTCCTCCGACAGCACGACGCCGATCCGGTTGGCGTCGAGCAGATCCACCAGCTTCGCGCGATCCTCCAGTTCCGGGCAGGCGCCGTAGCCGAAGGAGTAGCGCGCGCCGCGATAGCCGAGTTTGAAATAGTCGGCCACGTCGGCGGGATCGGATTCGGCCACCGCGTGTCCTTCCAGCACCAGTTCCTCGCGGACCCGGCGATGCCAGTACTCGGCCAGCGCCTCGGTCAACTGCACGCCGATGCCGTGTACCTCGAGGTAATCGCGGTAGTTGTCGGCGGCGAAGAGTTCGTTGGCGAAATCGGCGATCGGCTGCCCCATGGTGACCAGCTGGAACGGCAGCACGTCCACCTGTCCGGCCTTCTCCGCCTGTTCCCTGGAGCGGATGAAGTCCGCGATGCAGAGGAAGCGATCGCGCTGCTGACGGGGGAAGGTGAACCGATACCGCTGCGGCGCGCCGGGATCCGGTTCGGTCAGCACGATGACGTCGTCACCCTCGGACACCGCCGGGAAATAGCCGTACACGACCGCTGCGTGTTGCAGCACGCCCTCGGTGGACAGCCGGTCGAGCCAGTACCGCAGCCGCGGCTTGCCCTCGGTTTCCACCAGTTCCTCGTAGCTGGGACCTTCGTCGCCGCGCTGACCGCGCAGGCCCCACTGTCCGAGGAACAGCGCCCGCTCATCGAGCAGACCCGAATATTCCTGGAGCGAGAGTCCTTTCACGACCCGGGTGCCCCAGAACGGCGGAACCGGGACCGGCAGATCGGCCGCGACATCGGACCGTTCCGGCACCACGACCGGCACTTCGGCGGCCTTGCGCTTCTCCGCGATGCGCTTGGACCGCTCGTGGCGGGCCTTGCGTTCGGCCGCCTTCTCCCGTTCGGCGACGGCCTGCGGGCTGTTCGGATCGATGCCGCCGCCACGTTTGACGGTCATGATCTCGTCCATCAGGCGCAGACCCTCGAAGGCGTCGCGCGCGTAGTGCACCGCACCCTCGTAGACCTCGGTGAGATCGTTCTCGACATAGGCGCGAGTCAGCGCGGCGCCGCCGAGCAGGACCGGGAACTGATCGGCCACGCCCCTGGAATTGAGCTCCTGCAGGTTCTCCTTCATGACCACCGTCGACTTCACCAGCAGCCCGGACATGCCGATCACGTCGGCCTTCTTGTCCACGGCGGCGTCGAGGATGGTCGCGATCGGCTGTTTGATACCGAGGTTGACCACCTCGTATCCGTTGTTGGACAGGATGATGTCGACCAGGTTCTTGCCGATGTCGTGCACGTCGCCCTTGACGGTGGCCAGGACGATGCGCCCCTTACCCGAATCGTCGGTGGCCTCCATATGCGGTTCGAGATAGGCCACCGCCGTCTTCATGACCTCGGCCGATTGCAGCACGAAGGGCAGTTGCATCTGACCGGAGCCGAACAGTTCGCCGACGGTCTTCATCCCCGAAAGCAGCGTCTCGTTGATGATCCGCAGCGGCGGAACCTCGTGCATGGCCTCGTCGAGGTCGGCGTCCATCCCGGCCTTCTCCCCGTCGACGATGCGCCGTTCCAACCGGTCGAACAGCGGCAACGCGGCCAATTCCTCGGCGCGCGAGGCACGCGAGGACGAGGTCGACACCCCTTCGAACAGACCCATGAGTTTCTGCAGCGGGTCGTAATCCTCACCGCGGCGGTCGTAGACCAGATCCAGCGCGGTTTCGCGCTGTTCCTCCGGGATGCGCGCCATCGGCAGGATCTTCGAGGCGTGCACGATGGCCGAATCCAGGCCCGCCTGCACGCATTCGTTCATGAAGACCGAATTGAGCACCTGGCGCGCCGCCGGATTCAGGCCGAAGGAGATATTCGACAGCCCGAGCGTGGTCTGCACCCGCGGATGCCTGCTCTTGAGCAGTCGGATGGCCTCGATGGTCTCGATGCCGTCGCGGCGCGACTCCTCCTGGCCGGTGCCGAGGGTGAAGGTGAGAGTGTCGATGATGATGTCGCTCTCGAGCACGCCCCAGTTCTCGGTGATATCGGCGATCAATCGTTCGGCGATCTCCACCTTCTTCTCCGCGGTGCGGGCCTGGCCCTCCTCGTCGATCGTCAGCGCGACCACGGCGGCGCCGTGTTCGGCGACCAGTCGCATCGTCTGCTGGAAGCGTGAATCCGGACCGTCGCCGTCCTCGTAGTTCACCGAGTTGACCGCGCAGCGACCGCCGAGGTGTTCCAGCCCCGCCTCGAGCACCGGGGTCTCGGTGGAGTCGAGCATGATCGGGAGGGTCGAGGACGTGGCGAGGCGGCTCGCGAGCGCCTCCATGTCCTTGGTGCCGTCACGGCCGACGTAGTCGACGCAGAGATCGAGCATATGCGCGCCGTCCCTGGTCTGGTCCTTGGCGATATCCAGGCATTTCTGCCAATCCTCGGCCAGCATGGCGTCGCGGAATGCCTTGGAGCCGTTGGCATTGGTGCGCTCGCCGATCATCAGGACCGAGGCGTCCTGTTGGAAGGGGACCGCCGTGTACACACTCGACACGCTCGGCTCGTGCTCGGGATGCCTGCGCTCGGTCGGCGGGGCGAGGGTGGGCTCGACCTCGCGGACCGCGGCCGTCACCTGCCGGATGTGTTCGGGCGTCGTACCGCAGCAGCCGCCGACCAGCGCGAGACCGAATTCGGAGACGAAACCGCGCAGCGCGACGGCCAGTTCCTCCGGCGTGAGCGGGTACTCCGCGCCCTTGGCGCCGAGTACCGGCAGACCCGCGTTCGGCATCACCGACACCGGCACCTGCGCGTGCCGGGACAGATGTCGCAGGTGTTCGCTCATCTCGGCCGGGCCGGTCGCGCAGTTCAGCCCGATCATGTCGATGCCGAGCGGTTCCAGCGCGGTGAGGGCGGCGCCGATCTCACTGCCGACCAGCATCGTGCCGGTGGTCTCCACGGTGACGTGGGTGATGATCGGAATCCGGCGACCCAGGCGCCGCATCGCCCGCCTGCTGCCGGTGACCGCCGCCTTCACCTGGAGCAGGTCCTGGCAGGTTTCGATCAGGATGGCGTCGGCCCCGCCGTCGAGCATGCCGAGCGCCGATTCGGTGTAGGCGTCGCGCAGCGCGGCGTAGGGCGCGTGGCCGAGGGTGGGAAGTTTGGTGCCTGGGCCCATCGAACCGAGGACGTAGCGGGGCGTGCCGTCGGCGCTGGGCCCCATCTCGTCGGCGACCTCGCGCGCGAGCCTGGTCCCGCGTTCGGACAGATCGCGGATCCGGTCGGCGATGTCGTAGTCGGCCAGGTTCGGCAGATTGCAGCCGAAGGTATTGGTCTCGACGGCGTCCGCGCCCGCTTCGAAATACGCGCGATGGATGGCGCGCAGCACGTCGGGACGGGTGTCGTTGAGGATCTCGTTACAGCCCTCCAGCCCGCGGAAATCGTCGAGGGTGAGGTCGGCGTCCTGCAACATGGTGCCCATCGCGCCGTCACCGATGACGACACGCCGGGCGAGCGTGTCGAGAAGCGTGGTATCGAACGCGGAGGAATCGGGCGCAGACATGGCTACAAGCCTAGTAGGCGGGCCCGACAGTCCAGGCAGCTACGTCATCGCCGAGGGCGTCCGCGTGGGCCACGCCACATCGCGGCGGGCGGTGGGTCTGTAGTACCGGGAATGCTTCGGACCGGAAAATTTTCAGTAAGAGGGTATCGGGGGGAACGGGAAAACCGATCGCGTCGTGTGCGCGCCGATCCATCACAGACATTAGGCTGACCGGGTGAACCCCAGTGAAACTCCCGATTCGGAACTGCCGACGTTGCGGGATCCGGTGCTGGTCGCCGCCTTCGAAGGCTGGAACGACGCGGGCGACGCCGCCAGCGGCGCCGTCGAACATCTGGAACTGATCTGGGACGCCGAACCGTTGGCCGAACTCGATTCCGAGGACTACTACGACTACCAGGTCAACCGTCCGACGGTGCGCCAGGTCGACGGTGTGACCAGGGAAATCCAGTGGCCGTCCACCATGCTCTCGGTCTGTTCGCCGCCGGGAAGCGACCGTGACATCGTGCTGCTGCGCGGTATCGAACCGAATATGCGCTGGCGCAGTTTCTGCGCGGATCTGCTGGAATTCATCGAACAACTCGGTGTGCAGACCGTCGTGATCCTGGGCGCGCTGCTGGCCGACACACCTCATACCCGCCCGGTTCCCGTCACCGGATCGGCGTACAGCAAGGAAGCGGCCGAACGCTTCAACCTCGAGCAGACCCGGTACGAGGGACCGACCGGGATCACCGGCGTCCTCCAGGATCAGTGCGTCAAGGCCGGGGTGCCCGCGGTGTCGTTCTGGGCGGCGGTGCCGCACTACGTCTCGCAACCGCCCAATCCCAAGGCGACCATCGCGCTGCTGCACCGGGTGGAGGATGTGCTCGATATCGAGGTGCCGCTCGGCGAGCTGCCCACGCAGTCGGAGGACTGGGAGGTCGCGGTCAACGAGATGACCGTCGGCGACGACGAGATCAGCGAATACGTCCGCTCGCTCGAGGAGCGCGGTGACGCGGCGGTCGATATCAACGACGCGATCGCGAAGATCGACGGTGACGCCATCGCGGCCGAATTCGAGAAGTACCTGCGCAGGCGCGGTCCCGGCAGCTTCGGGCTGTAATCGATTCCGGTCACGGCGATCCCCGCGTCGGCGCGGGGATCGGCCGCTCCCCATGGTTCACTCGGTTCCGGTGGCGACCACCGCTCGGACGAGTTCGGCGTTGTCGACGGTCCACACCCGCGCCGCCGCGTCCTGCGCCAGTTTCGCGATGAGGATGTCGCGCGGAATCGTCTGGCCCGCAAAGTGATCCAGTGAGGGCACCACGACGTGATGGGCGTCGGCACGGCGGAGTTCGGCCGTGAGTTCCGCGAACGCCGTGCCGTCTCCCGACGTCGATTCATGGAATGTCGCGGCGAAACAGAGCCCTTCGGCACGGGCGAGCGTGCTCATCGCATCCTCGAGTTCCTCGCCGTGGCCTTCGGCGAGATCGTCGCGCACGTATCCATAGATCAACGCTTCCACCCGAACCTCCGTTGGATTGGGTCGCTGTTCTGTTTTCGGATCACCCCGAGGTTGCGCGCTGCCCGCAGACGAGGCGTACACGAAGTTGTGTACCGCGGGCGCCGCGCACGGCGGAGTTGGAGCACACGGTCGAGCACTATCGGCACGGCACCGAAACCCGGTGCCGCAGCAAACCGTCGAGCCTGGCGGCGAGGCCGCCTACAGTCCTGCGAATCGGGGTCCTGCCGTAGGGCCGGCAACCTGTCGGCTCTCTTACAGGATGTCGGACGCAATCGTGCAAATGCAGATGTCAACCCAGTGACATCCACTTGCCCTATCCGGTCCACCGATCGTTAACTGGTGCGATACTACAGGCGTGGCCATAGGTGACGATCGTCCCGTCTGGGCTGTCCGAATGCGTTCCGAACGTGATGCGAGGGGGTGGTCACAGGCAGATGCCGTCCGCGTGATGCGCGCCAAGGCATCTCATAATCTGCCGACGGACAGTACGCTGCTACGTAACTGGCGACGCTGGGAGTCGGGCGAATCACGCCCGGACGATTTCTACGCTCCCATCATCGCCGCCGCCTTCGACACGGTAACCGCCGCTTTCTTTCCCAAGGCCCGGCCGAGCCGAGACGACGAACTGCTTTCGGCCACAGGCATGGACACCGTCGAGTTCATCGGCAGATTGCGGATGTCGGATGTGTCGGCGGCGACGCTGGACGCGATCCGCATCACCGCCGAGCGACTGTGCTGCGAATATCCCGTCGCCGACCCGCACGCGCTGCACGCCGAAGGCACCTCGTGGCTGCGCCGGATCACCTCGCTGCTCGACGGCAGGCTCACCCTCGCCCAGCACCGCGAGATCCTGGTACTGGCCGGATGGGTGGCCCTGCTCGTGGGCTGCGTGGACTACGACCTGGGTAGGCGCACCTCCGCCGAGGCGACCAGGCGCGCCGCCCGCTCGCTCGGCGAAGAGGCGGACCACCCCGAAATCGTCGGCTGGGCAGCGGAAATGGCGGCCTGGTTCGCCCTGACCCAGGGCAATTACCGCGGCGCCATCGAGGCCGTCGACACCGCACCGCGCGGTGCGGGCAACCTCGGGGTCGAGGTGCAACTGGCGGCGCAGCGCGCCAAGGCGTGGGCCAGGCTCGGTGATCGCCGCGAGGTCGAGCGCGCGCTCGACACCGGACGCGCGGTACTCGAACGCCTGGTTCATCCGATCGATCTGGACAACCATTTCGTGGTGGATCCGCAGAAATTCGATTTCTACGCCATGGACTGCTGCCGCGTCGCGGGCGAGGACAAGATGGCCGAGGTCTACGCCCGCGAGGTCATTCGCACCTCGACCAATGCCGACGGCTCCGTACGCAATCCGATGCGCATCTCCGAGGCGCACCTCACCCTGGCCGTGGTGGCGGTCCGCGACCGCGATCTGGAACGTGCCGTGGCGGAGGGCACCCGGGCATTCGCGGGCAAACGTCGCTCGCTGCCGTCGCTGATGTGGATCGCGGGCGAGACGGCGCGCGAGATCATCGCACGGTATCCGGGAGATCCGGGCACCCTGGCCTACCTGGATCAACTGCGTTCGATATCCACGGAGTAGCGACCGACCGGTTCGTACACCGACACAGTCGAATTCATCGTCCACCGACGGCGGCCCCCGCGTGCCGGGGGCCGCCGCGAACCGATGCCGCGCACCGTGGCGTCGTCCTCGTCGAGGACGGGCGGCGTGAAATATCGTGAGGTGTGGCAACTCTCGAGCATCCAGCGCGAAGAGGGCGCACAACCGGACCCGGGCCACGCCGAACAAGGGACCTTTCGCACGGGCGGCGACCCGCCCGCTACTACCCTGTTCCCGGTGACCGACTCCGCCGAAGGCCCGATCAGCGCCGACACCGCCACGCGGGACGAGCGGCTGCGGCTGTTCTCGTTCGCGACGGCGGAGAAGCGCGCCGAGTACCTGTGGGTGCTCCGGGCCTTCGACGGCGCCCGCGCCGCGTACGTGGTGCTGCTGCACGCCGACGACGTCGCGGAGTGGATCCGCCGCGAGAGCGGCGACGAGAATCCACCGCTGACCGCCGTCGACATCGGCCCGCTGCTCGACCAGTTGCACCAGTGGGGTGTGCTGGAACGCAGCTACGACGGGACCAGGGCCGCGACCCTGGCCGAATACCGCAACCGGCATTACGTGTACCAGTTCTCGCAGGCCGGATTCCAGGCGTTTCGCGCGGTGACCGGGGTGCTGGAGGCGCGGGTGGACGAGGCCGCGCTGTCGCGGCTGGTGCTGCCCGAACTGCTCGCGGACCTGCGTGCCCTGGCCGAAGCCAATCGCGGCGGCGACGCCGAACGGGTCTATCGGACGCTGCGCAGACTCGACGCGGCGCTCACCGATATGGCGGCGCGGGCGGCGCATTTCTATCTCTCGCTCGGCGATCTGGTCAGGACCACCGAGATCACCCCCGAATCGTTCCTCGGGCACAAGGACGCGCTGCTCGCGCATATGCGGGAGTTCAGCACCGATCTGGCCCGGTTCGCGCCGCGGCTGGCGGAAGCGATCGGTGAGATCGAGGAGACCGGCGTCGACGAACTCGTCGAACGCGCCGCGAGCTGCGACGAACGGGTGCTGCTGAGTCTCGCGCAGCGGCGCGCGGATTGGCGGGCCCGATGGCAGGGTCTGCGCACCTGGTTCGTGGCCCCGGAATCGGTGAAACCGGGCGACACCGAATCGACCGAGGCCGACCGCCTGCGCGAGGCCACCATGAGCGCCATCGCCGCGGTGCTCTCGCTGCTGCGGCGGGTGACCGAGACCCGCCGCGGCGGGGTCAGCAGGGAATCGGCGCTGCGGCACCTGGCCGGATGGTTCACCGCCGCGCCGAACGCCGACAGCGCGCACGCGCTGTTCGACGCGGTATTCGGGCTCGGACGCCCGCGTCACCTGGCGATGGAACATCCCGATGCCGACATCGTCCCGGCGACCAGGTCCTGGTGGGACGCACCGCCGCTGGAGATCTCGCGCACCCTCGCCGAAACCGGCAGAACACCGAGCCCGGGCGCTCCCGCCAGGATCCAGCGCAACGACGCGAGCATCCGCCGACTCCGGCAGTCACAACTCGACGCCCAGCGGGCCCGCGCCGAGGCCGCGAAATCCCTGGCCGCCGCCGATCTCTACGATCGCGAACTGGACGAGGGCGAGACCGAGGTACTGCTGCGGCTGCTCGACGCGGCCTCGACCGCCTGGGTGCCGGTGAGCGGGCGGGTCGCCGGGACGACGGGCTCGGAGAGCGGGGTCACCCTCACCGTCTCCGAACATCCCGGTTCCACCGTCGTGCGCACCGCGCGCGGACTGCTGCACCTGAACAACCGCAAACTCGAGGTGCGCCCGGGGCGGGCACGGACTCCCGCCGCGCACGGGGATCGACAGGACGGGGGCACGGAATGACATCGCTCGTTCGTGAACTATCCGGGGGCCGCGCATGATTCACGCACGCCGCATCGATGCGCTGGTCCTGGACAACTATCAGCGCGCCGCCCGGGTGATCCTGGCCAACCACCTGATCACCAGAACCTATCCGGATCGCGTCGCGCTCCCGCTGATCCGCCGGTGGGCCACCGAACTGCGCGAGGATCTGGCCGAACTCTTCGGCTACCGACTCGAGGTCACCGAGACCACGGCGCGCCTGTTCCCCATCGCCGACCGGTTGGATCCGGGCCGGCCCGCCCGCACCGTCAACGACCGGATCTTCGACCGCCGCCGCTACGCCTATCTGGCCCTGGCGCTCGCCGCGCTCGGCCGCGCGGGCGACCAGGTCACCTTGTCGGAGCTGGCCGAGCAGGTCGCCGCGTACACCGGGCGCATCGACGGTCTGGAACTCGCCCCGGACCGGGCGGGCGACCGCGACGCCTTCGTCGACGCGGTCGGCTGGCTCGCCACCCGAGGCGCGATCACCCTGGCCGACGGCGACGCGGGCGGCTGGGCCTCGGATCCCGAGGTCGGCGAGGCGCTCTACGACATCGACCGGCCGGTGGTCTTCGCGCTGTTCCGGCCGCCGCGCGCCCTGCAACATCTGCACAGCGTGCGCGGACTGCTCACCGAGGACAGCCCCGCGAGCGGGCGGCCCGCCGACGACGCGGCCCGCCGGGTACGACGCACCCTGGTCGAACGTCCGGTCGTCTACGCCGCCGAACTGCCGCCGCAGGAGCGGACGCTGCTCGCGCAGGAGCGGGTCGTCGCGGAGGTGGAACTGTTCACCGGGCTGAAGGCCGAGCGAAGGGCGGAGGGCGTCGTCCTGATCGACACCTCGGGGCGGCTGTCCGATATCCGCTTTCCCGGTACCGGAACCCTGGCCCAGGTCGCGCTGCTGCTCGTCGGCGAGATCGCGGACCGGGTACTCGACATCGACAATCCGGTCCCGCGACGTCCGTTCGTCCCCGAGCGGGAACAGACGCTGGCCGGGCAACTCGACGACGCCATTCCCGAATCCACGGTGTTCGTGCCGCTGGCCGATACCCCACCGGACGCGTCCTCCGACGACGACCTGCCCGAGGACGACTTCCCGGACACCGAACCCGAGACCTACCCCTTCGTCGACTCGGTCTGGGTGGGCGAGACCGTGCAGGCGCTGACCGACCGCTACGGTGTCACCTTCGCCGCCCAGTGGCAGGCCGACGTGCCTGGCCTCACCGCCGAGGTGGTGGCATTGCTGCGACGGCTGCGCCTGGTCCGCGACACCGCCGACGGTCTGCTGGTGCTGCCCGCGCTGGCCCGCTATCGCGGCGCGGTCGTCACCGTGCGCACCCGCAGGGCCGAGGAACTGTTCGTCACCGCCGCCGACACGGTCGGTGGCACCGGCACGGAAGGGATCTGAGCATGTCTGTCATCCACGGTGGAGTGCGATTCATCCCGACCCGCGCGGGCATCGTCAACCTCTGGGACTACCGGGACCAGGAGTTCTGTTTCGCCGACGGCAGGCTGGTGTTGCGCGGCCCCAACGGGTCGGGCAAGACCAAGGCGCTGGAGGTGCTGTTCCCGTTCGTCCTGGACGGGCGGATCGAACCGCGCAGGCTCAATCCGTTCGCGGGCGAAGAGCGCACCATGAAATCGAATCTGCTCTACCGCAAACAGGAATCCGCCTACTCCTACGTCTGGATGGAATTCGCGCGCGGCGCGTGGCACGACCCGGAGACGGTCACCATCGGCATCGGCATGCGCGCGACGCGGTCCTCGGACAAGGTGACCCGCTGGTATTTCGTCGCCGACGGGCGGGTCGGTGTCGATTTCTCCCTGATCGGTCCCGACGACCGGCCCTTCACCCGCAAACAGCTCGCCGAACAGATCGGCACCGACGCCATCGTCGACCGCCCGGTCGAATACCGGGCCGCCATCGACGCCCGCATGTTCGGTCTCGGCGCGCAGCGCTACGACCAGCTCATCAATCTGATCCTGACCCTGCGCCGTCCGCAGCTGGCGAAGAATCTCGACCCGCGCGGACTGTCGCAGGCGCTCACCGACGGCCTGCGACCGCTCGACGAACAGCTGATCCTCGACGCGGCCCGCTCGTTCAGCGATATGGAGGAGGTCGGTCGCACCCTGGAGGGGCTGGTGCACGCCGACAGCGCGACACGGGCGTTCGTCGGCGTCTACCGCAAATATCTCGGGGTTCAGGCCAGAACCGATCTGGACCGGGTACGGGCCAGGCTCGACGCGGTGACCCACGCGAGTACCGCCCTGTTCGCCGCCACCGCGTTGCGGCAGCGCAGGGACGCCGACCGCACCGGCGCGCAGGCCCGCGCCGACGACGCCGACCGCGCCTACGAACAGGCCATGACCGACCGCGAGACCCTGCAACGTTCCAGCGCCTACGAGGGCAAACAGCAACTCGACGACCTCGCCGACGCCGTGCGCAGGCTCGAGACCTCGGCGAGCGTGCACGGGGACAAGGCGCTCAAGGCGGCGCAGACGCTCGACCAGCGCGCCCAGGAAGCCGAACGTGCCCGCACCGCGGTCACGAACGCGGCCGCCGCGCTGGCACGGGGCGAGGACGAATTACGTGCCGCCGCCGAGGAAGCGGGCATCGACTGGACCGCGCCGTCGGCCGAGGCCCGTGCCGACACCCTCACCGCGACCGTCCGTGCCCGGGCCGAGGAACGCGACGCCGATGTGCGCGCGGTCAGGAAATCGCTCGGACTCGTGGAATCAGCGGCGGCCGAACGGACCAGGGCCGAACGACTGGCCGAACGCGCGGTGCGGTTGCGCGAGGCGGCCGAGGCCGAGGTCGCGGCGGCCGAGGCGGCCGTGGAAGTGGCGCGCGGCGATTCGGCGACGACGCTGCGCGCGTGGTGGGAGCGGCATCGCGAGCTCTACTCCCCCGTCGCGAAAGATCTGCTGCGGGAACTGGATTCGGCGCTGCGCTCGGCCGGTTCCGAGGATGCGGCGGGTGTCGCCGAGGTGCTGGCCGAGCGGGCCGAACCGCTGCTCGACGAGATCCGGGCCCGGCGAAGCGATGCCAGGACTCGGCGCGAGGCCGCGAACGAGCGGCACGGCGAGTCGAGTGCCGAACGCGATCGGGTGGCCGCGCAGCGCGACGACGCTCCGCCCCCCGGTTCGGCGCGCACCGATGTCAGGGACGGACGTCCCGGCGCACCGCTGTGGCAGCTGGTCCGCTTCGCCGACGACGTCGACCCGGCCGCCGCCGCGGGGATCGAGGCCGCGTTGCAGGCCGCCGATCTGCTCGACGCGTGGATCTGCGCCGAATCGGAGAGGCCCGGCGACTATCGATCCGAGCATTTCCTCGTCGCGCTGCCGCCCGCCCTGCGGCCGACCGGGCGCACCCTCGCCGATGTGCTCGTCGTCGAGGATGCCTCCGAGCGACTGGCGGTGCCGAAGCGGGAGGTCGCCGACGTCCTCGCCTCCGTCTCGCTGGACGACTTCCCGGCCGTGCCCGGCGCGGGATCCGACGCCGACCGGCACGCCGCAGGATCCGAACCCGACCGGACCGGCGCGGACACCACGATCGGCACGACGGGCGATTTCCGCCAGGGTGTGCGGATCGGCCGTCACCACAAACCCGACGCCGAATTCATCGGCGCGACGGCGCGCGGTCGTCGGCGCGAGATCCGTCTCGCGGAGTTGACGGCGGCGCTGGACGCCGCGAGTGCCGACGCGCGGCGGGCCGAAGCCGACGAGGCGAGCGCCGACGACGAACTCGCGCGCCTCGGCGCGGCCGCGAAGGCGCTGCCGCGACCGTCGGCCGTCACCGGCGCCCTGCGCGCGGTCTCCGAGGCCGCGGGCATGCTGCGGTCCCGTTCCGAAGCGGCGGCGCAGGCCGAACGCGACTTGGACCAGGCGGTCGCCGACGCGGCCGCCGTCGGGAAGAAGCTGCGGGCCGTCGCCGCCGAACATCGCACACCGCGCGAACCGCGCGAGATCGACGCCCTCGCGGCCGCGATCCGGCATTTCGAGAACAGCGGCACCGGTCTGCTGCGCGTGCGCGCCGACCACGAGCGCGAACGCGAACGCGAACGGGAGGGGGCGGACCGCCACGACGAGGCGCGCGAGGTCGCCGAGGCGTTCGCCGAGGAGGCCGAGTCCGCGCAGGCCGGTTACCAGGAGCAGTTGCGCAAACTCGAGACGCTGCGCGAGGCGCTCGGGGCGGGCGCGGCCGATATCGACCGCGAACTCGAGGCGGCGCGGCTGCGCATCGAGGCCGCCCGCGCCGAGCAGAAGGCCGCACGCAAGGCCGCGAACGAGGCGATCGAAGCGGTCGGCGACGCCGAGGCGGCCTACCGCACCGCGCACGAATCCCTCGGCACCGCGCTCACCGAGGTACTCACCGACGTGCGCGCGCTCGCCCCCTACGCCCAGCCGGATCTGCTCCGGCTACTCGGCGCGCCCGACGACAGCCGCTGGCCGAGCAGTGACGCGGCATGGTCGACCTCCGAACAACTGCTGTACCGGATCTCGCAGGCCGGGCCGGAAGCCGAGCCGAGGGTCCTGCCGGACGAGGTGGCCGAACTCTTCGACAATCTCACCGTCGCCACCGCGTCGGTGCGGGCGGGCGAGGCGGCCCGCAAGTCCACCCGCAGCGCGGTCACCACGGCGTTGCAGGAATTCGACGCCGCGCTCGCCACGTCCGGACGCGACTACCGGCTGCACTGGGACGCCGCCGACGGACTCACCGTCGTCCAGGTCCACGACGAGCACGGCGTCTCGGCGCTCGCCGATTTCGCCGGCCGCATCGATCGGGCCCGCCACGATCAGGAACTGCTGCTCACCGACGCCGAGCGGCGCATCCTGGAGGACGCGCTGCTCACCGGCCTGGCCCAGCAGATCCACGAACGCACCACCGACGCCCGCGAACTCATCGGGCGGATGGGCGCGGAGATGAAACAGCGCCGCATGTCCTCGGGGAACACCATCGGCGTGCACTGGGTGCTCGCGGACAGTCTGTCCGATGCCGCGCGCGCCGTGTGCAAATTGCTCGAGCGCGACGCGTCCGCCCTCGGCGCCGAGGACCTCGCGGCGATCCGCTCGCATTTCGCCGCCGAGATCCGGGCCGCGCGGGCCGCGCATCCGGAGCGTTCCTATCCCGAGATCCTCGCCGCCACACTCGATTACCGCACCTGGCGGGTGTTCTCGTTCACGTTGCTCTCCGCCGACGGCAGCGAGGACAAACTCACCGTGGCCCGGCACAGCGCGCTCTCGGGCGGTGAGCAGTCGGTGTCGCTGCACCTGCCGCTGTTCGCCGCGGCGCACGTGATGCTCGATTCCGCCGATCCGCAGGCCCCGCGCCTGCTGGCGCTGGACGAGGCGTTCGCCGGTGTCGATGACAACGGGCGCAGCGAATTGCTCGGTCTCAGTGTGCAATTCGATCTAGACCTGTTCATGACCGGCTACGACCTGTGGATCACCTACCCGCACGTCCCCGGGTGCGCGCACTACGACCTGGCCCATTCGGCCGCCGACAACACCGTCAGCGCGACGCTGCTGGTCTGGGACAGCGGCGAACTGCTCGCCGAGCACGACGGCACCGATCTCACCGCCGCCCTCGGCTCGCCGGACCGGCGTCGTGTTCCCAACACCATCGAAGGTGGCCTCACCCTCGACGATATGCCGGGCGCCACGGCACCGGTCGGCTGAGCGATCCGAACGACTACCCCCGGTGATCACCCGTTTCACCCGTCCCGACGGACAGTCGCGCGCCGAGCAACTCCGCGACAGCGTCGAGCTCGTCGCCGAGGTAGAAGTGGCCGCCCGGCAGCACATGGGTCGTGAACTCCGCCGTGGTATGTGTACGCCATGCCTCGACATCGGCGCGGGTGACTCGGGGATCCCGGTCACCGACCAGGGCCGTGATCGGATAGTCGACGGTCACCTCGGCCGGGCATCGGTACGTTTCGACCGCACGGTAATCGCTACGGATGACCGGCAGGTACAGCGCCGCCGTCTCCTCGTCGTCGAAGACTCGCGTATCGGTGCCGCCGAGAGCGCGCATCTCGGCGATGATCGCGCGATCCGACCGTTGATGGACGGTCTCGACCCGGATCACCGACGGTGCGCGCCGCGCCGACGCGAAGAGCACGACCGGCGCGCCGCCGGGGAGACCTCGCGCGACTTCGAAGGCCTGCGCCGCGCCCATACTGTGCCCGAACAGGATCGTCGGCCGGTCCAACCATGTCGACACGCTCGGCAACACCGCCTCGGCGAGTTCGACGATCGATTCCAGGCGCGGTTCCCGGTAGCGCTCCTGCCTGCCCGGATTCTGTACCGCCAGCAGTTCGATCGCCCGCGGTAGTTTGCGCGCCAGCGGGGTGAAGTAGTTCGCCGACCCACCCGCGTGCGGAAAACAGATCACCCGCGCCGCCGGATCGGTTCGCGGCAGCGCGCGCCGAATCCACTTGTCGCTCATCGCCGTATCCCGCCGACGCCCCGTGCGCCGCGGCGGGCACGCGCGGTGGTCATCGGACCTCGCGTACCGGGGTGAGGTCCGGGGCGGCCAGCACGATGACCAGATCGGAGCGGCGCGCGACACGCAATTTTCGGTAGACGCGCGTGAGATGCTGTTCGACGGTGCTGGTCGTGATGTGCAGGTCCTTGGCGATATCACGATTGCGCCGACCCGCGGCGGCCAGTTCCGCGACCTTCAACTCGGCCGGGCTCAGAGTGTCGAGGGCACGCTGCGGCTGTGGCAACGGCATCAGCGCCGGCGCGTTCTCACCGCGTGGCCCGGCCAGCCGGATCCGCAACGGTTCGGCACCGCACTGCTCCGCCAGTCGGGTAGCGCGCCGATTCGCCGCGCGTGCCCGGTCGCGTTCGCCGATCGCGTGGTAGGCGTCCGACAGTGCCGCGAGCGCGGTCGCCAGTTCGAGCTGATTTCCACCGCTGTTGGCGATCGACACCGACTGCCGTAACAGCGCGACCTGGTCCAGCACCGGACTGCTCGCCGCTATCAGTCGCACGGACACCCCGGCGGTGCGATGCCGATCGACGCCACCGATCCGGTCGAGATGGGCACTGGCCCAGCGCCGTGCGGTACGCGGCTCCCCTAGTCGCAGATAGAGTTCGGCCAGATCATTGCGCCAGGCCACCAGCCCGGGGACGTCCATATTCCAGCGGCGCATCCGCTCGCCGCAGCCGGAGAAATCTTCGAGCGCTTGATCATAGGCGCCGACCGCCATGTGGTAATGGCCGCGGGCGTGGAGGAATTGCAGGCCGATTCGGGATTCGAGCACGCTGTTGGGCAGCGCGTGATCCAGGTAGGCGGCAGCCTCCCGGAATCTGCCCGCCGCCGTGGTCGCGGCGACGAGGCTGGCCACCGCCAGTCCGGTGTAGGTACCGAGGTTTTCGCTGTTGATGCGCCCCACCGCACCCGAGGCGCGATCTATGGCAGCGTGCAGATTGCCCTCGCGCACCGACATCGCCGATCGCCAGATCGCGAAGATCGACTGCCAGGTCGGCGCCCGCCTGGCCGCTGCCTCCAACATCAGGGCTTCACACCAGGAGGCGGCCACATCGAGTTGATCGCTGTAGGTCAAACAGTCCAAGGCGATCAAGAGCGCGCCGAAGGTTTGATCGTCGAGCCGATGACCGCGCAGCATACGTTGCGCGGCTGCCACTGCCCCGACGCTCGCGCCGTTGGTCAATACGTCGATCAGCAGCCGCGCGGCCTCGACATCCGGCTCCGTGCGGACCACGGACGCCGACCTGGTCCGAACGGTCGTGCGATCCGGCTCCGGTGCTGCCGTACGGCCTTCGAGTACACCCGGATAGTTACACGCCAGCCACTCGTTCATCGCCGCGAGCCGCGCGGGCCCGGTGGCGTCGCCGCCGTCCGCCGCCGCGTCGAGTTGATCGAGCGCCGCGGCGGCCTCTTCCGCGCGTCCGTGCCACAGCAGGTACCGCGCCACCATCGGCACGCACTGCGGGGGTATCAACCCACCGCGCAGCGCCCCGATCAACCGGCCGAAGCTGCGGCTCGAGGTCGACGGGCTCAGCCGCCAGCGCACCACGGCCAAGGTCGTCAAGATGATGGCCCGCTCGTCCTCGTCGGCCAATCTGGACGCGAGTTCCAGATAGTCCACGGCCCTGGTGATCTGATCGTCGGCGATGGCATCACCCCCGGCGGCCCGCAGCAGCGAAACCGACCACGGGAAACGTGCGGTACCCGCGCTCACCAGATGATCGGCGACCCGCATGGCGGGCGCACCGCCCGCGTGCAGCACACCCGCCACGCGGTGGTGCATGCTGGTACGCACCATCAACGGCGTCTCTCGCACCACCGCCTCGCGGATGTCGCGCCGCCGAAAACGCGAATACGCCACCAGGCCCGCCTCGGTGAATTCCCGGATCACCGCCCGCACCCACTCCGGATCGGCGTCGAGCACTTCCGCGAGAATGCGACTCGCGGTGGGTTGATCCACCACGGCCAGCAACTGTGCGACGCGCAATCGATCCGCGCCGTCGTGGCTCAGGTGGGCCAGCGCCGACCGAACCGTCCACACGGGAGACTGCGAGCTATTTCCATTCGAGGAGAACCGACCGTTTGAAATTATTTTCGGTGAAATGTCATCCGCACTTACCCAATCCACATCGCGGAGATATTCCGATACCTCGGCGGACTGTGACCACTTCTCAACGGCACTCAAAGCGCACCTCGTTCGATCCAGCGCAACAACCGAATGCCGCGCCCGGGCAGGATATTAGCCCCGGACATCATTGTCCCCACCTGTCTCGATCATAGCCCCGGCAGCGACCTCGGCAACTCGACCACTTCACCAATTAGTGTGGTGCACAACACATTTCATACATGGGAATAGACAACGTAAAAAACACTAGGGTGGCGACGATCCTCGCACGACCGAGGGGAGTATCGACATTGCCGATACTCCCCTTTCCTTTTATTACAGTCGGTCCGTCTTCCTTTATCCGACGAGTTCTCCGACAATTTGCCGAGTCTGCGATGACATCAGTCGATTCACACGCTTTCGGCCGTTGCGAGCACAAGCATCGATTGCGCTGCGGTAGCCCCGGCCGAAAACGTCCGCGTAGCGGCCACCGACGCGGCCACGACGGCGAGGAGAAGTGCCCGTTTCGACTCCACGCCGGCCGGCGCCGCTGTCGTGACGCTATCGCCCATCGCGCCCACACCTCTCCTCGCCACAGACTACGAGATCGCACATCGTAGACCCCAACCCTGGGTTAACCGAACGTTCGTGCGGACCAATTAACGCACGAACGTTCGCGGTCGGTCAAGGTATTAGACCTTCGGCCGGCTCTGGACGCCGTGTACCGCCGCGTACCGAATCACGGCCCGAGCGTGGGTTTTTCACGTCCCAGACCCGACTACTAGGGGCCACGTAGGGGTTTCCGCAGTGCGGGTTTCTCACCGACAGTTGGCCTATGCGCTCAGTCGCCGGTCACCCCCCGGTCTTCCGACCGTCACCTCACGGACCGTCACGACAGCGCAGGCCCCGCATCGAACTCCTCACCTACCTGCCGATCCCGTGGGGTCTGCCCCGCACCGGCAGCCAGATCGACCCGGACCTCGTCCGGGATTCCCCCGAAAACCTCAGTGATGCGCTGACTTCCGGACATAGCGATATCGGCCCGATCAGCCGGATGGAGTTCCTCGGCCATGCCGACGAACCGGTGATGCTGCCCGATATCGCGATCGGATGCGACGGGCCGGCGATGTCCCGTCTCATGGTCGGCCCGGTGCCGTCGGTCGAGCTCGACGGCGCGCCGAGCTCGACCAGCCGCACCTCGGTTTACCCTGCGCGCCTGTTGCTTTCGGATTTCCTCGGAGTCGATCCGCGCTACTTCGTCAGCGGGCACGATCTCGGTCGGCCGCGGCGGGAACGGACAGGTTTCCCGTTCGTGGTCGCGGTACTCGCCGCGCGCCGTGGATCGGCCAACGATGTCGTGGTCGGCGGGGCACCCGCCGCGACCGACGGCTATCGGCGTCGGCTCCGCACGGACTCACGGCCGGGCCCCGGGCCTCCGCCCGGCGGGGGGCTCAGCGTTCGCTCGCGTCGGACCGCAACGGCGGACATGCCGCGCCCGGCACGGTGGCCTGCTCGAAATGCCACCACTCGTTCTCGTAGGTCCGACACAGACCCCAGCGATTACCGTTGGCTTCCAGCCACCCCGCGCCGTCCTGCGGGCCGACATCGATCGCCCGACCGGCGACGTGACTCGATTCCTCGGGCGGCAGCACCCATCGACGCGCCGCGTCGGGGCTTCCGTATGTGGCGATTCCGTCGTCCCACAGTGCCCGCTGTTCGGCCTCGGTGCGGTATCCCGAGTTGATCCAGAGCGGTACGCCCTCGGCGTGAGCCGCATCCTCGGCGAGGGTGTAGGCCAGCGCCAGGGCCGGGTCGAGCCCCTCGGTTCCCGCTGCGGCACCCACCGCCACGAACGTGTCGGTGGGTGCGGCGAGCGCCGTCGGCCCTGCCACGGTCGCGGCCAGCACGGCGGGGGCCAGCACGGCCAGCAGCGTCGCGACCAGCCGCCCGCGCGACCTCTCGCCAGTCGGAACCATGGGGAAATACTAACCAACTACCACCGTGTGAGCCGCGTCTCGGCGTTCACGACGGACTGTCGCGGTACCGACACATAGGCCCTGACCTGCGATGATGGCGGTCTTGCCCGCGCCGTCGCGGTCAGACGCGCTCTTTGGAGCGTTCCCGCACCCGCAGGGCGATCGGCTTCTGGGTTTCGGCGAAGAAATCGTTGCCCTTGTCGTCGACGACGATGAAGGCGGGGAAATCCTCGACCTCGATCTTCCAGACCGCTTCCATACCGAGTTCCTGGTATTCGAGCACCTCGACCGATTTGATGCAGTCCAGGGCGAGGCGGGCGGCCGGGCCGCCGATGGAACCCAGGTAGAACCCGCCGTGTTCCTTGCACGCCTTGGTCACCTGCGCCGAACGATTTCCCTTGGCGAGCATGACGTGCGAGCCGCCCGCGGCCTGGAATTGATCGACGTAGGAATCCATGCGGCCCGCGGTGGTCGGGCCGAAGGAACCGGAGGCGTAACCGTCGGGGGTTTTGGCCGGGCCCGCGTAGTAGACAGCCATCTCGCGCAGGTATTCCGGCATCGGCTCACCCGCGTCGAGCCGTTCCTTGATCTTGGCGTGCGCGATATCGCGCGCGACGACCAGCGGACCGGTCAGCGACAGCCTGGTCTTGACGGGGTATTTCGACAGTTCGTCGCGGATCTCCGACATCGGCCGGTTCAGGTCGATCTGGACCACGTCGCCGCCGAGGATGGAATCGGTCTGCTCGGGCAGGTACTGGGCGGGCTCGCGCTCGAGCTGTTCGAGGAACACGCCCTCCGCGGTGATCTTGGCCAGCGCCTGACGGTCGGCCGAGCAGGAGACCGCGATGGCCACCGGGCAGCTCGCGCCGTGCCGGGGCAACCGCACCACGCGCACATCGTGGCAGAAGTACTTGCCGCCGAATTGCGCGCCGATCCCGAAGGATTGGGTGAGCTTGAAGACTTCTTCCTCGAGCTCGACATCACGGAACGCGTGGGCCGCGAGCGACCCCTCGGTGGGCAGCGAGTCCAGGTAGTGCGCCGACGCGTATTTGGCCGTCTTGAGCGCGAATTCCGCACTGGTGCCGCCGATGACGACCGCGAGGTGATAGGGCGGGCAGGCCGCGGTACCGAGCGAACGGATCTTCTCGTCCAGGAATTCGAGCATCCTGGTGGGATTCAGGACCGCCTTGGTTTCCTGGTACAGGAAGGATTTGTTGGCCGAACCGCCACCCTTGGCCATGAACAGGAATTTGTACGACGGATGCGCGGGATCGCCCGGCGCCGAATACAACTCGATCTGCGCGGGCAGGTTGGTTCCGGTGTTCTTCTCGTCCCACATGGTGATCGGGGCGAGCTGCGAATAGCGCAGATTCAATTTCGTGTAGGCGTCGAACACACCGCGGCTGATCCATTCGGCGTCGTCGGCCCCGGTCAGCACGCCCTCGGACTTCTTGCCCATCACGATGGCGGTGCCGGTGTCCTGGCACATGGGCAGGATGCCGCCCGCGGAGATGTTGACGTTCTTCAGCAGGTCGAGCGCGACGAAGCGGTCGTTACCGGAGGATTCCGGATCATCGATGATCTTGCGCAGCTGGGACAGGTGCGCGGGCCGCAGGTAGTGGCTGATGTCGTGCATCGCCTCGGCGGTGAGCATTCGGAGTACATCGGGCTCCACCTGTAGGAAGGTGCGTCCGCCTGCCTCGACGGTGCTCACACCCTCGGTGGTCAGCAGCCGGTAGGGCGTGTCGTCCGCGCCGATCGGCAGCAGATCTGAATAGCGGAATTCCGGCGCGGTCACGGATCGCTCTCCTTCGGGCGGGCCGGGCCGGAGCCTGGCTGGTCACAAGCAGAGCGAGCCTATCCACCGACCCGCGACGCCCATGGGTAAGGCAACCCTACATAGCAGTAACCCCTGGGAAAGGTTGCACGTTCAACCCCGGTGGTGCTACCTCTCAACCTGGCAGTTGTCGTGACCGAATCGGGCCGCGACGATTTCGGTGCACAGGTCAGAGTTTGGAGGGCTGCCGTGAGTGAGCGCAGCGAAGCGGTGTCGTGAGTGAACCGCAATGGCTCGACGACGTCGAGACGCGGGCGTGGATCGGTTTCGTGCGCACGCGCGACCTGGTCGCCGCCGCGGTCGGGCGCGATTCGGCACGCGATTCGAATCTGACCTTCGTGGAGTACTCGGTACTCGCCAACCTCGCCGACGCCCCCGACCACCGGCTGACCTTCGCGGATCTGGCCGAGAAATTGGAATGGTCGCAGAGCAGGCTCTCGCACCAGATCACCCGGATGGAGAAGCGCGGGCTCGTCGTCCGGGAACCCATCCCGGACGACGCCCGCCGCACCGCGGCGCGCCTGACCCCGCGCGGCGCCGAAGTACTCGACACCGCCGCGCCCGCGCACGTCAGCAGCGTGCGCCGACACATGATCGACGCACTCGATCGCGAGCAGCTCACCGCGCTCGCCGATATCTACGACGCGCTGCTCGGCCACCATCGACGTCCGGCGGCCGAGCCGGAAGCCTGAATCAGCTCGCGGAGGCCACCGCGGCGGGTTCCGCGGGAGCGGCGGCCGCGGGGGATTCGGCGGCAGCGGGGGTTTCCGCGGACGCGGGGGCCTCCACCGGGGCCTGCACAGCCCGCACACCGTTGGCGGGCACTCCGAGCGCGCGCTCGAAACCGTCGGGAACGACGATGTCGGAGCGATCCAGATCCGTCACCGCGGTCTTGCGCAGGCCGAGCAGGGCCGAGTCCACGCCGCCGCGCAGCACGTCGAGCACGTTCTCCACGCCCGCCTGGCCGTTGGCGGCGAGGCCCCACAGGTACGCGCGGCCGATCATGACCGCGCGCGCACCGAGGGCGACAGCCTTGACCACGTCGCTGCCGCGGCGGATACCACCGTCGAGCACCACCTCGATCTGCGATCCGACCGCGTCGGCGATCACCGGCAGCGCGCGGATGGCCGCCGGGGTGCCGTCGAGATTGTTGCCGCCGTGGTTGGACACCGAGATCGCCGAGACGCCCGCGTCGACCGCACGGTGCGCGTCATCGACCCGGATGACGCCCTTGAGCATGACCGGCCCGCCCCACTGCTCGACGATCCAGCGCACGTCGTCCCAATCCGGGGCCGGGGTGCTCATCCACTCGCCGTACGCGCCGAAGAAGCCGGGCGCCGCACCGCCACCGACCGCCATGTTCGGGGCGGTCAGGTCGGGGATGTGGCCCGAGCGCGCGTAGGTCGCCAGCCAGCGCGGCCGCGCCAGGGTCTGCGGTGCGAACTTCAGCATGGTGCGCAGGTCCAGCTTCTCCGGGATGACCGGGCTGCCCCAGTCGCGTCCGTGCGAGAAGGACCAGTCCAGGGTCAGGATCAGCCCGACCGCGCCCGCCGCCTTGGCGCGGGCCATGCGCTGCACCAGATCGTCCTTGCTGCCGCACCAGTAGAGCTGGAAGAAGGTCGACGGATTCGCCGCGATGACTTCCTCGATCGGCTTGCTGGCGAAGGAGCTGAGTCCCATCGCGATGCCACGGGCGGCGGCGGCACGGGCCACGGCCACCTCACCGTCGGGGTGCACGGCCTGCACGCCGGTCGGCGAGATCATCACCGGCATGGACAGCGGCTGTCCGAGAATGCTGGTCGACTGGTCACGCTCGCCGATCGATCCGGCGCAGTGCGGCGCGAAACCGAGTTCGGTGAACGCCTGCTGATTCTCGTCGATGGTCTGGCCGCGCTCGGAGCCGGCGATCAGCGCGCCGTACACCGATTTCGGCAGCCGTTTCTTGGCGCGCCGTTGCGCCTCGGCGACGGTTTCGAACCAGGGATTCATCTATGGATCCTTTCGGGTGTGGCCACCGGCCACCAGTGCCGGGTCGTTTCGTACAAGTCGGTGATCAGCTGATCGAGCAGGACGGTGCCCGCGTCGGCGGTCGCGCCGGTGGGGTCGCCGAGCACGCCGTTCGGGCTGACCGCGCGCACGCCGCCGGTGCGCAGCAGCGGCAGCACCTCGGCCAGCGGACGGGTGTCGCCCGGCTCGGCGCGCGCGGCGCGGACCGTCTCCGGTCGCAGCGCCAGCATCAGCGCGGTCTCGGCGCGACCCGCGTGCGGATCGCCCTCGTAGCGGGGGAAGTGACCGCGCACGTCGCGGGATTCGGTGCGCAGCAGCGTCTCGGCGCGGCGCAGCGGCTCCAGATTTCCGCCGTGTCCGCTGACGAGCAGGATCCGGTCGAAGGTGTCGGTGGCCGATCGGCACAACTCGACCAGGACCATTTCCAGCGCGACCTGCCCGATCGAGAGGGTGCCCGAGAAACCCGCGTGCTCGCCGCTGGATCCGTAGGGCAGCGCCGGTGCGACCAGGACATCGGATCGCCGCCCGGCCAGTCCCCGGCACAGCGCCATCGCGATATCGGTATCGGTGGACAGCGGCAGATGTGGGCCGTGCTGTTCGGTCGCGCCGAGCGGTATCGCGAGGATCACACCGGGGTCGGCGCGTTCGCCTGCCTCCGGCCACGTGAGATCCGCCACTTCCATGGTCGGAGATTAACGTCAGTCACTGACAAAATCAAGCCCTCGGACGGCGTCCGAGCTGACATACTTTTCCCGTGACGACATCGGGCACGACCACCGGCCGCGGCCGCCCACGCGGCACCAGCAAACGCGAACTGGAACTGATCGCGATGCGGCTGTTCAGCGAACAGGGCTTCGACAACACCACCGTCGAACAGATCGCCGCCGCCGCCGGTGTCAGCGGGCGCACCTTCTTCCGCTACTTCCCCACCAAGGCCGAGGTCCTGTGGGCCAGGTTCGACGACGAGGTCACCAATCTGCACACCGCCTTCGCCACCGTCCCCGCCGACGAACCGATGATGACCGCCGTCCGCCGAGTCGTCGTCAACGCCAATCGCTACCGCGCCGAAGACGTCCCCGAACTACGCACCCGCATGCAGTTGGTCAGCACCATCCCCGCCCTCACCGCCACCGCCGGAGCACACTACGACGCCTGGGAACGCGCCGTCAGCGCCTTCGCCGCCCACCGCCTCGGCCAATCCGAGGACGACCTCATCCCCCTCGCCGTCGGCCGCACCACCCTCGCCGCCGCCCGCGCCGCCTTCGACGCCTGGCTCCCCCGCGCCGACGCCGACCTCACCGTCTACCTCGACCAAGCCCTCGCAGCCCTCGAACACGGCTTCGCCACCTAGTTGCCCGCCCACCGCACCTCCACTCATCCAGCCGAACTTCGCACGACCCCCTGATCCAACGACAGCC
>NZ_JAFMPL010000114.1:0-26228 GCF_019038455.1 Nocardia noduli | reverse complement strand
AAAGAGCAAATTCGAGTACTCCCCCCCCGGCCTCGGTGGTGATCTCGGTGGCGCCGATATCGGCGTGCTGAAGATCGACAGCCTGATCCCGAAGGCGGGCGTACAGCTCGAGGCCGGTTTCGGCCCCGGCATCCAGACCATCGAATGCGCGGGCGGCGACGTCTCGGGCACCGAGGGCTTCATCCGGCTGTCCGGATTCCACGCGACCATCACCGGCGTGCTCGGCCAGACCAATATCCGGCCGTTCGTCAAGCTCGTGAGCGCCGACGGTGACACCGTGATCACCTACGGCAAGCCCTGGACCCTCTGATCCGGCTACGCCCTCGCCCGGATGTCACGTCCGAAACGGCGTTCTCGGGTGAGGGCGAACGGTCGACGAGGCACGCGCCACGCGGCCTCCGCGCAGCGTGCCCGGATCGACGCGGTAGCGTACGGAACCCGGGAAGGGGCCTGCGAGACTGGTCGGGAGACTGCACAATGACCGATGACGCCATCCGTCGACGACGACTGCTGGCCGTTTCCCTCGGCGCCGCCGCCGTGCTGCCACTGGCCGCGTGCGCGACCGCCGAGCAGGAGCAACCGGATACCGAGTTCCGCTCCCCCACGGTGACCGACGCGCCCTCGGCACGCAATGTGCGCGATTTCGGCGCCGTCGGCGACGGCCTCGCCGACGATACCGCCGCCATCGCCGCCGCGGTCGCCGCGTCCGAAGGCCCCCCGGTGCTCTACCTGCCCGCGGGCCACTACCGGGTGACGTCCTTCCCCGAACTGCCCGATTTCGCCACGGTGCTCGGCGACGGCCCCGACATCTCGACGCTGGTCTGCGAGACCGACACCACGCTCATCTCGTTGCGCAATCGCAGCAGGGTGCGGTTCTCCCGGCTCGGGATCTACATGTCGGGTCCACGCTCCACCGCCGTCGTCCTCACCGAGTGTTTCCGGTGTTCCTTCGACGCGGTGGTGATCCGGGGCAACCATCTCAGCACCAATCACCCGCAGTTCCTGGCCCAGCGCGGCGTGGTGCTCGAGGGCAATACCGGCGGCACCGCGTTCATCAACTGCGATATCAACAATTTCGGTGTCGGCATCACCACCTCGTGCATCCAGAACTATGTGACCTCGTCCAAACTCACCAGCAATTTCATCGGCGTGCTCGGCACCGGCAACGATCACAACGCCGGTCTGGCGCTGACCAATGTCGAATTCGTCTCCGATCACGACCCGAAGACCACCGACAAACACCTCGCCATCGACGGGGCCGCCAACGACTGGTGGCTGACCAATGTCTGGTTCGAGGGCGCCGATATCGCGGTGTCGGTCGGCGACCGCGAGCGCGGCGGGCCCGCCCAGTTCGGCATGGTCAACTGCAAGGTCGCGGCCCGTTCGGTCGCGATCGACCTGGTGTACTGCCGTCAGCCCTACCTCGCCAACGTCGTGTTCGACCCGGATCTGGAACGGCATCCGATCGAATTGCGGATCGATCCGGCGGGCTGCCCCGAGGGTACCGCCGTCAACCTGATCTCCAGTGCCGGAGAGGATTTCGCGCCTGCCCAGTTCCCGGCCCGCTGGCACGTGCTCGGGCGGGGCAGTATGCGCGCACCGCGTTTCGAGGGCACGATCGTCGGCAGGGCCGGACGCGGCGACGCCGACATCATGCAGGCCCAGGGACCCGACGGCGATGTGCGATCGGCCGTACTATCCAGTGGAGCGTGGCTTTCCGACCGACCCGAAGGCGGGGTCGTGCTCAAGGACAACGACGGCGGCTACTGGAGGCTGACCGTCTCCACCGATGGCGCCGTCCGCACCTCCCCGCTGGGACGCCAGCGACCCAAGGGGTGACCCGTGACCGACCATCCGACCCCCCTGTCACGGGTCAGGCTCGGTCCGGTCACCCTGCACGGCGCCACCATCGTCCTGCGGCCGCCGCGGATCGATGACTACTCCCGGTGGCGGCAACTGCGCCTGTACGACCGGCACCGGATCGAACCGTTCTGGTCGAGTTCGCCGCTGGACTGGCCCGCGCGCCACACCCCGCGACACTGGATCCACGAATATCTCGCGGGCCGAGCGGGCGAGCGCGCGGCCCGCAGACTCGGGCTGGTGATCGAGGTCGACGGCCTGCTGGCCGGGCAGGTCGAACTGGCCCACATCGACTTCGATTCCGGCAGTGCCGAACTCGGGCTCTGGATGTCCTCGCAGCTGGCGCGGCACGGCATCGCGGCACTGGCGACGGCGTTGATCGTGGATTTCGCCTTCGGCACGGCGGGTCTGCGGCGGATCACCGCGCCGATCTCACCGGCGAATGCCGCCACCGGCGCCGGAGCGCAGCGGCTCGGGTTCCGCCGCGAGGCGCTCATGGCGAGGTACTTCGACGCGGGCGGCGCGCCGCAGGATCACGAACTGTGGGCCATCACCGACCGGACCGCGCCGCGAGAAGGCCTGACCGAGTACTGGATCCGGCACCGCTCGGGCCGGCCGCCACGCAGCGAGCCGCCACCGGAACTGCCGGATATCCGGCCACCGCGCCGCACCGAGGTGCTCGTCGCGATCGCCAGGTATCACGCGGGCCGGGTTCTGCGTTCGGCCGACCCGCTGTGGTACGCGCAGCGGATCCGGCTCACCGACCCGCGCCATCCCGGTCTGGTGGTGCGCAGTCCCGAACACGCCGATCTCACCACCGGGGCGGCCCGATGGCGGCCCATCGGGGCCGGTACGGCACGTCCGAGGGGATGGACCTTCGGCTTGGCGCGTCCCCGACGCGACGCTCCCCCGCCCGACCTGGTGCTCGCGATCGAGGACGACGGCGCGTTCGTCGGCGAGGTGCGCCTGTTCGAGGCCGATATGTTCAACCGGCACGCCCGGCTGTTCGCGTGGACCGATCCGACGCTGCCCCCTTCCTCGATACGCAGGATCCGCACGATCGCCATCAGGCTCGTCGTGGAATACGCGCTGACGGTCCTGCGCATGATCCGCGTCGCCGCCGAGATCGAACCCGACGACATCGAGTTCGCCGAGCTGGCCGCACGCGCGGGCATGGAATGGGAGGGGCGGCTGCACGATTTCGTCGGCGTCACCGGACGTCGCGCCGACCACGACCTGTGGGCCGTGACCGTCCCCGATTCCCGGACCGCGCGGCGGCTCTACCGCACGATCGGCGCGGAGGGCCGGTAGCGGCGGATGGTGTCGGCGACGGCGTCCGCGGAGGTGGACAGGTCGGCGGTATCGATGCGGTAGGGATCGAAATGGCGCGCGACCACCGTCATCCTGCGCCCGCCCGCGATATGGATCAGTTCGATCTCCGACCAGTCGAACGCGGTCACGAGGCCGCCGTGCCAGTGACTCAATCCGTCCGCGGTGATGACCAGGCGCGGGGTCGTGCGCCAGATCTCGCGCGCCGCCCACAGCCCGACCCCGCCGATCGCGCACCACAGGATTCCGAACACGAGCCCGAATTCGGGCTCGAACCGATCGAGATTCGCGGCGTTCTCCGCGCCGTAGGCGAGCAGGGCCGACACCACCACCGCCGTACCCGCCCCGCCGAACAGGATTCCGGCCGCCAGGCACAGCCACGTATCGAGCACCGCCGTCGGCGCCTGCCGATACGTTGTCGACGACATGGGAACCACCTCGCTGTCGACGAACCGGCCGTCGAAGGACCCGTGATCGAACTCTTCGAGTGTACGGCGGCACACCGTTCGCGGCACACCGAACGTTGGTCGGAACGACACACCGTGTCCGGTGCATGAACGGGCGACGCGTGGGAAAGTCTCGCGTATGCGCGAGTCCCGTTCCATCGCCGGTGTCGTCATCGGATTCCTCGCTCTCGGCATGCTCGCCGGGTGCGCCCCCGCCACCGACGAGAGGTCGCCCGCGACCACGTCCGGCGGTGCCCCACTGATCTCGACCGACGATCTCGTCGGAGTCAAACCGGACGAGGTGCACCTGTTCGGGTTCAACGACCTGCACGGCAATCTCGAACCGCCGCAGGGGTCGACGGGCAAGATCGCGGGATACGACGCGGGTGGCGCGGTGTATCTCGCGACACACCTGGCCAGGCTGAAAGCCGCCTATCCCGCCAGCGCGGTGGTGTCGGCGGGCGACAATATCGGCGCGAGTCCGCCCATATCGGGCCTGTTCCACGATGAGCCGACCATCGCGTACATGAATACGGTCGGGGTCGCCGCGTCGGCGGTCGGCAATCACGAATTCGACGACGGCGTCATCGAATTGGGGCGGTTGCAGCGGGGTGGGTGCGCCCCCGACGGCTGCACGCCCGGCGAACCGTTCACCGGCGCGAAATTCCCGTTCCTGGCCGCGAATGTCACCGACGCGTCGGGCAAACTCCCGCCCGCGCTGCGCGCCTGGACGATGGTCGAGGTCGGCGGGCGCAAGATCGGCGTCGTCGGCACCGTCACCGCCGACACCGTGAATATCGTGATGCCGGAAGGGATCCGGGGCTACAACTTCGGTGACCAGGTGAGCGCGATCAACGCCTACGTCCCCGAGATGAAGGCGGCGGGGGCGGAGACGATCGTGGCGCTCGTGCACGACGGCGGCGCGCAGCAGGCCACGGGGACCGGCCCGGTCGACTACAACGGGTGTGCGAATGTCGGGCCGGAGGTCACCGCGCTCGCCACCCGGACCGACCCGGCGGTCCGCGCGGTGCTCACCGGCCACACTCATCAGCCCTACGTCTGCGCGGTGGACGGGAAGGTGGTCACCCAGGCCGCCTCCTACGGCAGGCTGATCACCGATGTCACCCTGCGGTTCGGTGCGGACGGCGTGCAGGCCTCGGCGGTGAACCGGGTGGTCACCCGCGAGGTCACCCCCGACGCGAACGCGGCCGCGCTGGTGAATTTCTATGCCGAGCAGGCGCGCCCGCGTGCGGCGCGGGTGGTCGGGACCACGGCCGTCGCCCTGCCGCACGATCCCGGCCCGGCCGGTGAGTCACCGCTGGGCAGCGTGGTCGCCGATTCCATGCTGACCGCGACCACCTCGGCTCCCTCGACCGCCGTCGCGGCGTTCACCAATCCCGGCGGTGTCCGCGCCGACCTGAAAGCCGGTCCGATCACCTACGGCGATATCTACACGGTCCAGCCGTTCGGGAACCAGGTCGTCACCCTGACCCTCACCGGACAGCAGGTGCTGCGACTGCTCGAGCAACAGTGGAGCAACGGGTCCAAGAGCACGGTGCTGTCCCCGGCGGGCCTCACCTACACCTACGTCGATTCGGCGCCGAAGGATCAGAAGGTCGTGGCCGCGAGCGTTCGCATCGGAGGTCAACCGCTCAACCCGGTCGCGACCTACCGGATCACCACCAACAGCTTCCTCGCCTCCGGCGGTGACGGATTCACGGTCTTCACCGAAGGCACCGACAAGACCGTCGGTCCGACCGACCTCGGCGCGTTCGAATCCTTCCTGACCTCCCGCCCGAACGTGCAGGCTCCCACCCCTCGCGTCGAAAAGAAGTAATTCGATATTCTGTTCGCGCCGATGTGACCGGCGTATCAATAACTCCGATGTGTATATGAAAACTGTTGTCACACACATAAATCACATCGGACCCGCGGTGACAATTCACACAGCGTCCGCGAACCTCGCGGCTTGCTCCCGCCGAACCGGACCCATTACAGTTCTCTATCAGTCAGGACGAAGGTGTTCCTACTTTCGGCCCGACGGCTGTCACATCGCTGCGCGGTGCCGAATCATTGATTCCCGCATTCACACCGCGACATGTCGGATCAATGTTGTGCCACAACAGGGTTCGAGCGAGCAGCAGGAGGAACGATGGTTTCCCACATCGTGACAGGCGGTACCGGGTTTCTGGGCAAGCGGGTGGTACAGGGTCTGCTCGACCGCGACCCCGCGGCGATCGTGCACGTACTCGTGCGCCCGGGTTCGCTGCCGAAATTCCGCGAACTGACCACCGGATGGCGCGGTAGCGAACGCGTATTCGCACTGGTCGGCGATCTGACCGCCGAGCGACTCGGCCTGATCGGCCCGGCTCCGGCCGCCGACCATATCGTCCATCTCGGCGCGGTGTACGACATGACCGCCGACGAGGCCACCGCCTACGCCGCGAATGTCGCGGGCACCCGAGCGGTGGTCGAACTCGCCCGGGAGACCGGGGCGGTCCTGCACCATGTCTCCTCGGTCGCGGTGGCCGGTGATCACCGCGGTCGCTATTTCGAGGAGGATTTCGATCTCGGTCAGCAATTGACCTCGCCGTATCACCGCACGAAATTCGCCGCCGAGAAATTGGTCCGCGAATCGTCCGGATTACGCTGGCGCGTCTATCGTCCCGCGATAATCGTCGGCGATTCGCGCACCGGCGAAATGGACAAGATCGACGGTCCCTATTATTTCTTCGCCGCCATCGCCAGAATGGCGGGACTACCCGCCGAGCTGCCGATTCCGCTTCCCGATCTGGGCGCGACCAATATCGTGCCCGTCGATTACGTCGCCGATGCCATGGTGGAACTGATCGGCCGGGACGGGCTCGACGGACGCACATTCCATCTCACCGATCCGGCCCCGCAACCCTTCGACACGATCTACGGCGCGCTCGCCGCGGCGGCGGGCGCACCCCCCGGAATCGGTGTCGTGCCGGGCAGCGCGGCCGCGCTCAGCGGACTCGCGCACCTGCCGGGCGTTCCCGCCGTCCGCGATTTCCTGCTGGAACAGATCGGCATTCCCGCCTCGGTCGCGCCGCACATCTCCTTCGCCTCCGAATTCGTCTCCGACTCGACGCGGTCACTGCTGCGCGGTACCGGAATCGACGTGCCCGCCTTCGACGGCTACGCGGCGATCCTCTGGCAATACTGGCGCGAACATCTCGACCCGAGCCGGGGGCGCCAGGCCACCGATCCGTTCCGTGATCGCACGATCCTCATCACGGGGGCATCCTCGGGTATCGGTCTCGCCACCGCGCACGCCGTGGCACGGCGCGGCGCGACCGTGGTCATGATCGCGCGCGGCGTCGAAGATCTCGCCGCGGCGGCCGAATCCATCCGGAGTGAGGGCGGCCGCGCGTTCGCCCACCCCTGCGACATCACCGATCCCGACGCCGTCGACACCCTCGTCGGGACGGTACTGGCCGAATACGGTCACATCGACTATCTGGTGAACAACGCGGGCCGTTCGATCCGGCGGTCGGTGGTGAACTCCACCGACCGGATGCACGATTTCGAACGGACCATGGCCGTGAACTATTTCGGCGCGGTGCGCCTGATCCTGGGTCTGCTGCCGTCCATGCGCGCCCGCCGCTTCGGCCATATCGTCAACATCTCCTCGATCGCGGTGCAGACCAAGGTGCCGCGCTTCGCCGCCTACGTGGCAAGCAAATCCGCGCTGGACAATTTCAGTGAGATCGCCGCGGTCGAGAACAGGGACGCCGGAGTCGGATTCACCTCGATCCGGATGCCGCTGGTGCGCACCCCGATGATCGCGCCGACCGACCTCTACCGCTCGCTGCCCGTCCCCGATCCCGACCGGGCCGCCGCCATCGTGGTCAGGGCGCTCGAGGAGCGCCCCGATCGCATCGACACCCCCGTCGGCACGTTCGCCCAGGCCGTCGACCTGCTGATGCCGTCGGTGAAGCGGTCCATCATGCATCGAGGTTTCCGTCGGTTCGGCGAATCCGATGCCGCGCGCGGGGTCTCGTCGATTCCGCGCGCCGAGGACGCGGACAAATCCTCGGCGACCGGAACCGCGCTCGGCGTACTCGCCCCGGTGCTGCTGCCGTTGATGGCGTTGCCGGGCCCGGCGGCCCGCATGGCGCGAATCGTGCCCGGATTGCACTGGTAGCGACCCGAATTCACCTCGACACGGCGACGCGGGGTGGGGGCAGTGCCCTCCACCCCGCGTCGCCGTGCCCGGTCGCGGATCAGACGTGTTCGGCCGCGAACCACGCCGCGGGTCCGAACGCCCATCCGTAATCGGTGTGCGTGCGGAAGTCGATGCCACCACCGCAGATGGGATCGCCGCTCACACAGTAATTTCCGGTTCGCCACAGATAGAGATCCGAGACGCGCCAGCCGACCGCGCGCAGCGGATCACCGAACAGCAGAACCGCAGCGACCTTCGATTCGAGATGTATCGGAAGGACGTGGACGCCGGGAATCCAGGCGACCAGGGCGGTACCGAGTACCCCGTGGACGACCGCCGCGCCCTGGGAGTAACCGACCAGGACGAAACGCTGATCCGGGCAGTCCTCGGACTGCCGGACGAGGTGATTCACCATATCGGTCGTACCGTCGGCCGCCGACGACGGAACCGTCAGGTCGGCGGGATAATTCACCGCGTACGCGGTGGAGTCGACCGGAAGTGCCTGTACCAGTTCGCCGTACAGCGGGTCACCGACCACGCTGCCCAGCCACCCGGGTTCCCCGGTCCCCCTCGCGACGACGACGTCCACCGCCGCGCAGTCGTTCGCCAGGGCCGTAGCGCCGAGACTCGTCACCCCCGCCACCAGGACCACCACCGCGAATGCCCGTACCGGACGCCACTTCTCGGAGAATTTGATGTGTCGAATTGCCATCGTGATCACCCACTCACGCCGTTGTGAGACGCCGAGTGGCGCCTGTCGATGACAAGCGCCACTCGGCTATATCCGCGAAGGTAGGGACGGCGCCGGTCGGCGTCAAGGAATCGGACCGAAGCGAGACCGGCTCAACGCTCAATCGTTGTGCGGAGGGCGATTTCACTACGGGACGAGATCGACCGTGCCGGTGGAACGTCCCTACGCGGGGTCGGCCGAGGGTGGCGCCGCCACCCGAATCCCACCGAACCGACACCCGGGGGCGGCGCGGGCTGATACAGTTCCGTATTCAATACAGAACTGTATCCAACTGACCGGAATATCCGTTTTGCCCGAGGAGAACACACTGTCGTCGCCGACCACCAGGAGCGCACCGCGCCGCGTCACGCGCAGGCGTAGCGAAACCCGGCACCGCCTGCTCGCCGCCGCCTACGACGTCTTCGCCGAGGAGGGTTTCGGGCGCGCGTCGGTCGAGCGGATCTGCGACCGGGCAGGTTTCACCCGGGGGGCCTTCTACTCCAATTTCGCCTCGCTCGACGAACTGTTCCTCGCCATCTGGGAACAGCGCTCGGCGGCCATGCTCGACGATCTGCGCGTCGCGCTAGAGGGCATCGGCGCGGACGGCGTCGGCGACCTGCGCGACGCCGTCCACCGCCTGGAACGGGCGGTGCCGCTCGACGAGGCCTGGTTCCGGATCAGCGCCGAGTTCACCGCGCACGCCCTGCGCACCCCCGCCCTGCGCACCGCGATGGCCGACCGCGAGGAAGCGATCGTGGCCGCGCTCGTGCCGACCGTGGTCGCGGCGCTGTCCGGACTCGGGCGCGATGTCGCCGATCCGGTCGCGCTCGGGCGGGCGATCGTCGCCGTGCACGACGGCACCGCGATCCAGGTGCTCATGGAACCGCTCGACAGCCGGATCCGGCGCGCGCGTACCGACCTGCTGCGACATGTGGTCCTGGCGTACAGCGCGCCCACGGCGACCACCCCGCCCACCACCCCCGAAGGATGAACATGACCAATTGCAGTCCCGAATTCGCGCGCACGGCCGATGTCATCGTCGTCGGCGCGGGTCTGGCCGGTCTCGTCGCGGCCTACGAACTCACCGCGGCGGGCCGCACGGTACATCTGATCGACCAGGAGAACCGCGCCAACCTCGGCGGGCAGGCGTTCTGGTCGCTCGGTGGCCTGTTCTTCGTCGACAGTCCGGAACAGCGCCGACTCGGGATCAAGGACTCCTACGAACTGGCGTTGCAGGATTGGCTCGGTTCGGCGGGCTTCGACCGCGACGACGAGGACCACTGGGCCCGGCAGTGGGCGCGGGCCTACGTCCGGTTCGCCGCGACCGAGAAGCGGGATTACCTGCACGCCTTGGGTTTGCGGGTGACACCGCTGGTCGGCTGGGCCGAACGCGGCGGCGCTTTCGCCGACGGGCACGGCAACTCGGTACCGCGTTTCCACCTCACCTGGGGTACCGGGCCCGAGGTGCTGCGCGTCTTCGCCGAACCGGTGCTCGACGCCGAGAAACGCGGTCTGGCCGGGTTCAGTTTCCGGCACCGGGTGGACGAGCTGATCGTCGAGGGTGACGCGGTGGTGGGTGTGAAGGGCAGTGTCCTGGAGGATTCCGATGTCGCGCGCGGTGTCGCGTCCTCGCGCGAGGTGGTCGGCGAATTCGAGTTCCGGGCGTCGGCGGTCGTCGTCACCTCCGGCGGAATCGGCCACAACCACGAACTGATCCGCCGGAACTGGCCGACCGACCGTCTCGGGCCGTGCCCCGAGACGCTGATCTCCGGTGTGCCCGCCCACGTCGACGGCCGCATGCTCGGGATCACCGAGGCCGCGGGCGGCGCGATCGTCAATCGGGATCGCATGTGGCACTACACCGAAGGCATCGTCAACTGGGATCCGATCTGGCCGGACCACGCCATCCGCATCATCCCCGGCCCATCCTCGCTGTGGTTCGACGCGAACGGAAAACGGCTGCCCGCACCGTGTTTCCCCGGATTCGACACCAACGCCACGATGAAGGAGATCCTCGCCTCCGGCTACGACTACTCGTGGTTCGTGCTCACCCAGTCGATCATCGAGAAGGAGTTCGCGCTCTCCGGTTCCGAACAGAACCCCGATATCACCGGCAAGGATCTCAAGCTCACCCTCAAGAGCCGCGTCGCCAAGGGCGCGCCCGGTCCGGTCGAGGCGTTCAAACAGCACGGCGTCGATTTCGTCGTCGCCGACACCCTGCGCGAACTCGTCGACGGCATGAACAAGATCGCCCGCGGCCCGCGACTCGATCACGACGCGCTCGAAGCGCAGATCGTCGCCAGGGACCGGGAGATCGGCAACAAGTTCAGCAAGGACGCCCAGTTGATGGCGATCACCAACGCGCGCCGGTACTTCGGCGACAAGGCGGGCCGGGTGGCCAAACCGCATCGCATCCTGGATCCGGCGCACGGCCCGCTGATCGCGGTCCGGCTCAATATCCTCACCCGCAAGACCCTCGGCGGCCTCCAGACGACCCTGGACTCCCAGGTCGTGCGCCCGGACGGCACACCGTTCGCGGGCCTGTACGCCGCGGGCGAGGTCGCGGGATTCGGCGGCGGCGGCGTGCACGGATACAACGCGCTCGAGGGCACGTTCCTCGGCGGCTGCATCTTCTCCGGCCGCGCCGCGGGGCGCGCACTCGCGTCCCGGCTCGCGGACGGCGAGACGTCGGTGGGTTAGGGTGATACGGGCAACAGTCCTCGACTCGTTTCCCCTGCACGGACATCCGAACCAGCGCCGATACGGCCGACGCGCGCGCGTCCCCTCTGTTCGCCCCCGATCGCGGCGGAGTAGTGTCCCCTGAATGTCGCGTGGGCGCGTTATTCGCATTTCGACCCGATCAAGTCCGATGGCTCTGGCGCAAGCCGAACAGGTCGCGGGCCTACTCGCGGGTCTCGGGGTGGACAGCGAGATCGTGAAATTGACCACCGCGGGTGACCGGTGGATGGGCGATCTGTCGAAACTCGGTGGCAAGGGCGCGTTCGTCAAGGAGATCGATGTCGCGCTGCTCGCCGATGACGCCGACCTCGCGGTGCACTGCCTCAAGGACATCCCGGGCGATATCCCGGTGCCCGAGGGACTCGCCTTCGCCGGGTATCTGCCGCGCGAGGATGTACACGACGCGGTGATCACCCGCACCGGCGCTCCGCTGAGCGAGTTGCCGGAGGGCACCGTGGTCGGGACCAGTTCGGTCCGGCGCAGCGCGCAATTGCGGCTGCACTACCCGCACCTGGCGGTGAAACCGTTGCGCGGCAACGTCAATACGCGGCTGGCCCGCCTCGAAGAGGGACATATCGATGTCCTGATCGCGGCGGTCTCCGGCCTGCACCGGGTGAACCAAGCGCACCGCATCACCGAAACCCTCGGTCTGGACGTCATGCTCCCGCCGATCGGCGCGGGCGTCATCGCGTTGCAGTGCCGTAAGGACGACACCCAACTGCTCGAACTCGGCGCTCGGCTCGACGATGCCGTCACCCACCGGCACGCCGACGCCGAACGGGCGATGCTGCACGCGCTCCAGGGCCACTGCAACTCCCCCATCGCGGGCTACGCGACCTCCGATGCCACCGGCCGCCTCACCCTGCACGGCAAGGTGTTCGACCTTGACGGCAGCCGCTGGCTCGACGCCATGCACTGGGGCGTCGCGGAGGATCCGCAGGCACTGGGCTTCTTCGTCGGCGCGGATCTGCTGCGCCAGGGCGCGCGTGCGCTGATCGACTCCATTCCGCACTGAGACCGTCCGCGTCGTCGGACCGATACACGAATCGCCGGGCACCGTACGGTGCCCGGCGATCGTCGTCCGACGACTACACCTCGGCGGACGTTCTCGTGCCGTGCTGCTCCGCGTCGGCCGCCTTCAACAGTTCGCGGGTGTATCGCTCGGCGAGCAGGGGAAGGAAATTGTCGATATTCGCGTGGTCGGCGACATGCGCGTACGCGGCGCGCACCATGGCGTCGATATCGTCGTCGGCCGCGATATCGTCGAATTCGCCGCGCAGGCGCTCGACGGCGGCGCTGAGCGCCGCCTGCTGGTCGAGAGTCAGGTCGGAATGGGTGTTGTCGGGTTCGATCGGGCTGTCGGTCACGATGGCTCCTCGACGTGCCGTATGGATTTCTCATCTGCCGAGCCGGGCTCGGGTCACCCGCGCTCGACTGTCGAGTACCCGATTCGCCGCCGTTCACCCGGGCGAACGGCGAGCGAAACGCGGAATTAGAACACGTTCTTGTGCGGTGGCGAACCGCGTGCGACGCTGTCGGCATGGACCTCGCCGCCGTGGAAGCTGTTCGGCAGCTCAAATACCGCTATTTCCGGACACTCGACCTCAAACAGTGGGACGAATTCGCCGACACCCTCACCGAGGACGCGGCGGGACGATACGGCACCCACGCGCTCGGTGAACCGCTGACGCTGGACGGACGCGAGGCCATCACCGATTTCATGCGGCAGAATCTCGGCCCGTCCCTCGTCACCGTCCACATCGCGAATCACCCCGAGATCACCGTCGACGGCGATACCGCCACCGGTTCCTGGGCCTTCGAGGACACCGTCATCGCGACCGAATACGGCGTCCTGATCAGGGGCGCCGGGTACTACACCGACCGGTACCGCCGCGACGAGGACGGCCGCTGGCGTATCAGCGAAACGGGCTACCGGCGGGTTTATGAATCGTCACAGGCCCTGGCCGACACACCCAGTTACCAACTGCTGAGCAATATGTGGGCCTCGTCCGACCGGTGACCGCGACGGCACGAAGCTGGAGAAAATCCCAGATAATGGTGACGACCTGTTGCGGCCGTGGCATTTCCACGCAATAGTGACCTCTTGCGGTTGACACGGAAAGGTCCAGGGATGGCACTCAGGTCTATCGCGGTCGCATTGGCCGCGGTCGGGCTCACGATCTTCGCTCCGAACGCCTCGGCGGACGGGACCGGACCCTTCGCCTACGTCCCGGTGGTGAGCGACGGCGCCGTGCTGGTGGTCGACACCGCCGCGGACCGCGTGGTCCAGCGCATCGAGAACGCGGGCCCGTACGCCTCGTCGGTCACGGCATCGCGTGACGGCCGCAAGCTCTACGTGCAGGCGTTCAATCCGCCGTTCGTCGGCACCGACGACATCGCCGTGATAGACCGCGAATCGAACACGGTCACTTCGCGTATCCCGATCACGGGAACCGACGGACTCGCCCAGCCGATCGCGGATCCGGTCCGCGACCAGGTGTACATCCTGACCGCGCGACCGTCCATCGACGTGCTGAGCACCAAGACCGACACGCTGCTGCGCTCGATGCCGTTGCCCGCCATACCGTTCGCGGCCGCCATCGCGCCCGACGGCAGCCGCGTCTACGCCGTGTTCGCCGATTCCACCGCGGCCGCGTTCGACCCGGAGTCCGGATTCCAACTGGGACAGCGCATCCAGATCGACGGGTCGGTCCCCTACGCCGCCGTGATCTCCCCCGACGGCCGCAAGCTCTATTCGATGAATGTGCTCGGCGACAACGTGTCCGTCATCGACACCGCCGGTTGGCAACGGACCGGGGCGATCTCGTTCGGGGCGGGCAGCGCGCCCGTGGCGGGCGCGATCAGCCCCGACGGCACCCGACTGCTGGTCGCCACCGTCGGCTCGGACGCGGTCCAGGTCGTCGACATCGCGACTGATCGGGTGGTCGGCACCGTGCCCGTCGACGCCCCGGTCTCGGTCGGCTTCACCGCCGACGGCGCCAAGATGTATGTCGGCAGCCTCGGGCCGCAGGCGCGCCCGCTGGTCCCCACCGCGATCGCCGGATTCGACGCCACCGAGGTGCTTCCGGCGTTCCTCCAGGCGAATCCGCGTCCCGGAACCCTGATCCCCTTCGGCACGTCCGATTTCCAGCAGGCAGGCGCCCCCATCGGCATCGGATCCGGGCCGGGCTCGGCCGCCTTCTCGCACTGACACCGGATTACCGACGGCGAAGCGGACAACCCGCTTCGCCGTCGTCGTGTCCGGACCGTTCTTTCCCTCGGATCCCGTCAGATCTCGTCGAGATCGAGATAACCGTCCTGGAGCGCGCGCGCCATCAGCGCGGCCTTGGTCGGCGCGGGCCGACCCGCGCGTTCGTACTTGTCCCGGATACGGACGAGATGGGTGTTGACGGTCCCCGGGGAGATGTACAGTTTCTGGCACACTTCGGTTTTGGAATCGCTCGCGATCCACGCGAGCAGAACTTCGATCTCCCGCGGGCTCAACGGCGGGGTGATACGGCGGCGGCGCGGGGTGGTGACACCCGCGGCCGACAGCGACGACACTGATTCCGGGACAGCGGAAACGAACGACACGATGATCTTCCTTCTTCCGTCGACATTCGGTCCGGCACCGGTCTCCCCGATCACGACACGCGCCGACCTCCCTGAATGCTAGTGGATTGCTCACTGACGGAGCAGATTCCAGTTCCTTGACCCCAGAGTTGGTGTCATCGTTCGCCGAGATAACGATCTTCCTCGTCGTTCCCGGTAGAGGTGGTGCGCAGACCGGCGTCGTGGCCGACCTCCACCCGGCGAATCCCGTTAACCGGATGGTTGACGACGATCGTCGCGAGCATCGAACGGCGCGGTGGCAGGATCCGGATACTGACGCTGCCCGCGTCCGCGCGCTCGAGTTCGGCGGCCACCACACCGACCAGGCGTGCCCGCACCCGCGCGGTCACGCCGTCGAGACCGTGATCGTCGACGAGCGCCACGTCGACACCGCGGCGTCGCGCGGCGCGGGCTTTCGCCGTCACCGGGGCGACATCGAGCGCGGGCGCTCGCAGGCTGTCCCGCAGATGCGCTTCGATCAAACGGCATTCGGTCCTGATCTCGTGGTCGAGCGGGCCCGGTCCCGCGATCGTCTCGAGAATCGGGCGCACGAGCCGATCGACCCGCCGTGTCTGGTCTCGGCGCTCTTCCAAGGCAGCCGCCGCCGCGGCTTCCCGGCCCGCCCGCCGGGTCGATTCCTCTCGCAGCGCGAAGATCTCGTGGGCGGCCGGACGGATCGTGTAGGCGAAGAAGGTCGCCATGAACAGCGGCCCGAGATTGATGATCGAGATCTCGACGCCGTGGCCGACGCCCTGACCGGTGCGCGCCGACCACAGCGCCGAAACCCCGATCATCGCCGTCATTCCGAGCCACGCGGCGGCGGCGCGTCCTCGCACGCACAGGAAGGTCGCGGTGACCGTGCCGGACCCGAACGGCCACAGTTGCGCCGCGGAGGTCGGTGGCACCGGCAGTTCACACAGCACGAGCACACTGCACACCGGGACCGAGATCGCCAGGGCGAGGGTGAGTGTCGGCGCGAGCGGGTCGCTGCGCGCCGCGATCAGCGTCGCGGTCGCGAGTACCGTCAGCGCCAGCGCGACGAACACCGGCCACACTCGGTCGACGTCGCCGGAGGAGGTGATCGCCAGTGCCGCTTCCGAACACAGGTAGAAGCCCGCGATGACCCACGCCGCGCGGGTGTTCATCCCCAGCAGGGTGCCCGCGTCGCGCACCGGGACGCCCGGTTCGCTCATCGCGCTCGCCACGACATGCGCACGGTGGTGCCGTGTCCCGGCCGTGAGCGCACGTCGACCGTCCCGCCCGTCAATCGGCGCAACCGCCCGACGATGCTGACCGACAGTCCGAGCCGGTGCGGCGCGACGGCGACCGGATCGAACCCGATCCCGTCGTCGGTGACGACGATGTCGATACCGGACGGCTCGACCGTGAGGTCGACCCGGCGAATCGCGTCGACGCCCGCGTGCAGCACGCTGTTGCGGATCGCCTCGGTCACCGCGGCGCCGAGAACGCGGACCGGATCGGACGGGAAGGACGCGTCCCGGACATCGTCGCGGGTGTGCACCGTGACCTCGAGGGTGTCGTCCGCGTCCGCGACGGCGGTGCGCAGGTGCGCGATCAGCATGGCGGTCGTGTAGCCCTCGATATCGTCGGGTTCGCTCTCACCGAGTTTGACCAGGGCGAGTCCGGCCTGCTGGCGTACCTCCTCGCGCGCGGTGCGCCTGGCGGCGGCCAGCAGTGACGACATGACCCAGTCGTGGATCAGCGCGTTGAATCGGGCGCGCTGCACACTGCGCGACTGCGCCGCGGCCGCCGCGGCGGCGGTGGCGTGCGCGGCGGTCCTGGTCCGGTCGAGGAGCCTGCCGGTGCGCATCGCCATCAGCGCCGCGGCGACGAAGATCAGGCAGAAGCTGAGCGCGAACATCAGGTCGGGCAGGAAGAGGCCGTTGCGATCCGGGACACGACAGTAGTGGTTGATCAATTGCACCGGAACGACCGCCGCGACCAGCAGCGCCACCGCCCACGGCGGTCGCCAGGTGAGAGCCGCGGCGAGCCCGGCCAAGCCGGGGATGGTCGATATCCACGCGTCCGCGGTGAGCAACGTGCCGTCCCAGGCCAGCGGCCACAGCAGGGCGGCGACCACGAACAGCAGCGCCGTCGCGGCGGCGGCGCGGTACATCGGGGTCGGGTCGCCGTGGAAGGACGCCAGACCGAGGACGATGGGCGGCCCGAACACCATGGGGACCGCGATCCAGGTCCACCAGGTCGACATCGCGGCGGCCTGGGTGGTGATGTCGCGAAACATCAGCGCCAGATAGAACACGTACCCCGATCCGATGAACCGGGCGAACAGCCGGGTGATCCGCATTCCGGCGGAATCGTTTCCCCGGGTTGTCATCTCCGACGTCTCGGGATGGGTAACCAACCGTCCTCCAGCGCGCGCTTGAACAATTCGGTCTTGTTCCGAGCCGGCCGACCGGCCTCGGCGTATTTCTGGCGGATCCTGCCGAGATAGGCGTTGACCGTATCCGCGGTGAGCCCGGTCAGTTTGGCGACGCGGGCCGCCGGTTCGCCCGACGCGTACAGCGAGAGCACATCGCGCTGCCGTGGACTGAGATCGACCTCGGCGAAACGGTCGTCGGAATCGATGGCGGCCGCCCAGTCCATACTCGGCACCAGTTCCCCCACGGCGGCGGCGCAGACGGCGGCGGCGATCACATCGTCACGTTCGGATTTGCGCACGACACCGAGCACTCCCGCGCGCGCGGCGGCGCGGACCAGGAACGGTTCGTCGCCGGAGGTGAGTACCAGCGCCTCGACTCCGGCCGCGCGGAGTTGTTCGACATTGGCGATCGGCGACGAGCCGTCGGGAAGACGCAGATCCAGGACGACCAGGTGCAGGTCGCAGGTGAGGGCCAGCAGTTCGGTGACCGACGCCGCGGTGGCGACGATCTCGACCTCGGGCTCGTCGGCGAGGATCTGACGCAGACCGGCGATGGTCACCGCGTGATCCTCGACCACCCCGATCCGGCGCGGATATTCGGTCCGACCGTTCGAGCTACGCACATTCGTTCCCCTCGTCGAATATCGCTGTCCGTCGTCCGGCGGCGACCGGATCCCGTTGTCCGCCGTTCACATCATTGTGTGAGAATTTCTCCGGCGGACACCGATCACTCTGTTTCGCGGAATGAATCGACGTTGATATTCCGAGCCCGTGAAAAGCATGTGCCGTGAAAGTCGGACGGTACGCGTACCGGTCAACCGACGGTGAAAGTGCCTACCTCAACCGCTGTTCCGAGCGACGGGTGGCCGATCGCCGCGCTTCGGAACCGGAGATAATTCGATCCACCGCATTCCCGGTGACAGGCCGAGGTAATGGACCGATAATTCGACACGGTCGGCGGAACCGAATTGAGCACCGGACAATGCTAACGCAGCGACGTCACGTTTGCCAGGAGATGGCGGAACGTTAATTATACCGAATGGTTGGCACTTGATCGCGGGAATATATTTCTCGCGCGACCACCCTGGAAAGGTCCAGTTTCGCGGCACCGGCGCTGGACACGCACGGCGACGAGATCACATGCTGAGTCCATGAAGTCGCTCGCACCGGCCGAATTCTGCTCCGAGACCACCTATCTCAATACCGCCGCGTACGGGCTGCCACCCGCGCGCGGGCTCGCGGCCGTGCGGGAGGCGACCGCGCGATGGGCGGCGGGGCGGGGTAGCGGGCTCGCCTCCGACGACGAGAGCGTCGAGACCGTGCGCGCGGGTTTCGCCCGATTGCTCACCGGCGCGACCCCGGACGACATCGGCCTCGGTGGCACGGCCGCCGGACTCGTCGGCCCGGTGGTCGACGCGCTGGCTCCGGGGGCAGAGGTCCTGATCGCCGACGGCGAGTTCTCCTCGGTCTCCATGCCCTTCCTGCACCGCGGCGACCTCTCGGTCCGTTTCGTTCCGCTGGCGGACCTCGCCGATCGGGTCCGGGCGGAGACGGCGTTGGTCGCCGTCAGCGTGGTGCAGTCCGCGAACGGCCGCGTCACCGATCTGTCCCGGTTGCGCGCCGCCACATCGGCGCACGGGACCCGCCTGCTCGTCGACGCGACCCAGGCCGCGGGGTGGCTGCCGCTGAGATTCGCCGACGCCGACTACTGGATCTGCGCCACCTACAAGTGGATGATGGGCGCCCGCAGCGTGGCGTTCTTCGCCGTGGGTCCGGAGGCCGCCGCCGCGCTGCGACCGCTGTCCCCCGGCTGGTACGCGGCCGCCGATCGCTGGGCCGAACTGTACGCGCCGGTGGCGCTGGCGAATTCGGCGCGGCGCTTCGACTTCTCCCCCGACTGGCTCGGCATCCTCGTCGCGAGCGCCGGGCTGAGCCTGCTCGAGGAACTCACCGTCGAGGCCGTCCACGCGCACGACATCGGCCTCGCCGACCGGTTCCGCGCCGGACTCGTCGAGCGCGGGTACACGCCGGTACCGGGACGATCGGCGATCGTCTCGGTACCGGGTGCGGGCGCATCGGCCGCCCGTCTCGAACAGGCCGATATCGTGGTCGCGGCGCGCGGCGGCGGACTGCGTTTCGCCTTCCACCTCTACAACAGCGCCGACGACGTCGACCGGGCACTGGAGGTGCTCGGCGACGCCGAGCACCTGGACGCCGACGCCTAACCCCGCCGGGTGGCCGGGGCAGTGATCAACGGCAGGTCGAGCGCGGTGCGAATGCCCGGCTCGGCCGCCACGACGGCGGGTACCGCGTTGACGATGCGCATGGCGGTCGCGAGCAGCGTGGCGAAATTGTGATCGCCGCGCGGACTCGAGGTGACGACATCCATGGCGTAGCACGGGTCTCCGGTGATCTCGATCCGGTAGGAACCCTCCCGGTGCGCGGGTTGGCGCCACTGCGGGCACAGGTCGGGGCGCAGCCTGGTCACGTGTTCCAGCACCGTCACCGGTTCGTCGCCGACCATGCCGCGCACTTCGAAACGCAGTGCGGCGGCGGTTCCCTCGGCGATATGGCCGGTGACGATATCGAAGGATTCCGGGGCCGGGATCCGTTCGTAGACCTCGGTGACACTGTCGAGGGTGACCCCGATGCCCGCCGCGAGCTGACGCACGGTGCCGCCCCACGCCAGCGAGAGCACACCGGGCTGCAACAGCATCGGCACCTCGTCGAGCGGTTTGCCGAAACCCATGATGTCGAACATGACCGCGCGATTGTCGTAACTGGCGTAGTCGACGATCTCCACGCAGCGCAGCTGATCGATGCGCAGACAGGTGCCCGCCAGCGCCAGCGGTAACAGGTCGTTCGCGAAACCGGGATCTATCCCGTTGACCCAGAGCGACGAATTGCCTTCGCGTGCCGCCTCTTCGATCGGCGTCAGCAGTTCGGCGGGCAGCACGCCGTAGGGATACTGGAAGAACACCGGCGCGCAGGCGACGACGTTGATCCCGGCGGCGAGCAGCCGCCGCAGATCCTCGATGGCCTCCATCAGCCGGTTGTCGGTCATCGAGCAGTAGACGACGCAATCCGGTTTCGCCGCGATCACCGCCGCCGCGTCGTCGGTCGCGATCACTCCCACCGGATGATCCAGTCCGGCGAGGATTCCCGCGTCCCGACCGGCTTTGTCCGGACCGGAGACCCACACGCCGGTCAATTCCAGATCCGGCGAGGCGATGATGCCCGCCAGCGCGTGCCTACCGACATTGCCCGTGCCCCACTGCACTACGCGACAGCTCATGACAGGTCCGGAATCGGCAGGTCGAGATTCGGGCTGATCAGGCCGCCGTCGGGTTCGAGCACCTTACCGGTCAGGTACTTTCCGGCCGGTGAGACGAGATACAGTGCCGCGGCGGCGATATCCTCCGGTTCACCGATGGTGTGCAGTGGCGTCTTCGACTCCACCTCGGTGCGCATGGCGTCGTTGCCCGCGACGATCTCCAGCGCCGAGGTGAGAATGGATCCCGGCGCGATGGCATTCACCCTGATGCGCGGATTCAGGTCCAGCGCGGCCAGTTTCGTGTAGTGCGCCAGCGCCGCCTTCGCGGTGCCGTAGGCGGCGAAGGCGCGCCCGGGCAGCCGACCCATCGTCGAGGTGATGTTCACGATCGAACCCTCACCCGCGGTCTCGAGTATCCGCGGCACCGCGGCGCGGACAAGCGCGTGCGCGGTGGTGACATTGAAGCGGAAGGCCGATTCCAGCGCGTCCGGCGTGGTGTCGAGCAGTGTGCACGGCATCGCGCCGCCGACATTGTTGACCACGATATCGAGGCGGCTGAACTGCTCGACCGCCGTGGCGGCGAGTGCGGCGACGGCGTCGATATCGTTCAGGTCGGCGGGAACCACGTGGGCCCTGCGACCGACCGCGGCGATCGCGTCGGCCACCTCGTCGAGCTGGCTCTTGGTCCGCGCCGCGACGACCACGTCGGCTCCCGCTTCGGCGAATGCCACCGCGATCGCGCGGCCAAGTCCCCGTCCCGCACCTGTCACGACGGCGACCTTGCCGTCTATCCGGAATCTGTCCAGAATCATGCGATCCACCCGTTCATCTGACGAATATTCGACACCTCATGACATATATTCGACATCGTAAGGTTGCTCGCAGAGATCACACAAGGGGTTGGCCATGAAAGACCGTATGACCGCGCCGACCGGAAAGAACCGCGCGCAACCCGAGGACGACCGTTCGGCGTCGCCACCTACCCGCCGCGTCGTAGAGATCGTCGCGCTACTGGCCGCGACTCCAGAGCCGCTGCCGGTCGCCACCATCGCCGAACGTCTCGATATCGCCCGCGCCACCGCGACCGCCGTACTGGCCGAACTGGATTCGGCGGGCTGGGTCGTGCGTGATCCCCGGCGCGGCTACCGCATCGGTACCGTTCCGACCGGCCTGGCCGAGCCTGCGCTGCCGCCCGGTGTCGGTGACATCCTCGCCGCGCTCGCCGCCGAGACCGGATGCGGCACGACCCTGAGCCGGATCTCGGCGGACCGGCTGACCGTTCTCGACATCAGGCACGGACCCGATCGGGTGGTTCCGGGAATCCCACTGGGACATCGCATTCCGTTGCAGTTCCCGGCGGGGGCCGCCGTCATGCCGTGGCGCGACGCCGCCGAGCAGAACACCTGGCTTGCCACCGCTCCCGATACCGACCGCCGTAGCGCGGCCGCCCTGCTCACGCTGGTGCGCGATCGCGGTGTCGCCCTGTTCCGTCCGCGCGCCGACGACAACGGCATGGTGGATCTGCTGGCCGATCTGCTCACGGCCGCGGGCACCGAATTACTGCAATCGCATCTACGGACCCGGGCGTTGCGCCAACTCGCCGCGTTGACCTCGCGGCCGTTCACCAGGGAAGAATTGGATTCCGACGCGATACTGCCGTTGAGCTATCTGGGCGCGCCCGTGTTCGACTCCTCGAGCGCCGCCACCTACGAGATCCAGCTCGGCCCGCTGCGCGCGGCCACCACGAGATCCGAACGCGACGCCTACATCCGCGCGACCCGTACCGCGGCGGAGGCACTCACCGCGGCCGCCCGACACCGCGAGCGACCCGGGGTCACCGCGCTGCGTGACGCGTGACCGCCGACGGTCAGGTGTGACTCCAGATCGGCACCGCCCGGTCGTCGGGGGCCGCCCACTGTCGATCGAACAGCCACACCAGACCGTCACCCGCCGCGGCCAGTCGGAAGGCGAGGACCTCGCCGAATACCGCGCCGAGTCCTTTGGCCTCGTTGACGCCCATTTCCAGGTAGACGACCTGCCGCGTGCGGGCCAGCTGGGCGCGCACGCGATCGGGGCCCGGTCCCGACCCCGCGGGCAGCCGTTGGGCCAGCACTTCCGCGATATCCCCCTCCGCGGCGGTTCCCGACACGGCGCGAATCTGCAACGGTCGTCCGGCGGACTTCCAGTGCACTTCGATCTCGGCGCCGTGCCGCTCTATCCGCAACTGACCCGCGGCCGACTCGAGCGCACGCGCGGCCTCCTCGTCGGTGTCGAATACCGCTTCCGCCAGGGTTTTCAGGTCCGCGGTCGCCAATTCCTCACGCATATCCTTCACGTCAAGTTCGATCCGGCTCCCGCAGTACACGCTGATCCACTCCGCCACGGGCACACCGTACCCCGCGCCGCAAGTCACGATCGGTTCCGTGATCAAGTCGTATATCGCTATCGCCCAACATGTTTCATGACACCGACCGGTACGTGACATGATCCGCGACACATCCGCGCCGGTATGCGCACGAATTGCTCCGACGCCGTGGGCGAACGTGACCAGCGAGAATCGCATTACCGGGCCGTGAGCGACATTGCTCCGAAGATCGGGCTTCGCGACGGGAATGCCTTGTCGATCCAGCCGCTCGATCGTAAATAATTACGGTCCAGGGGGATTGACGCCGACCTCCCGCCGAGCCCGGCGCCGTCCGGTACGCGCGATCGGCGAACTCTTCTATACCGCAGGTATTCTCGGTCCACGGAGTTACGCGTGGCGAGTGTCTCGATCCGAACCTGATACCGAATTCGTTCCGGCCGCGCCCCGTTTCGGATGTCGCGCCGCGACCGGTGACGCGCCTTCGCCGTCCCCGCGACGTTCACCGGTCAATACCCGCACCATGTCGGCGACGAGCCCCCTGGTCTGCTCGTAGGAGGCCGCGTTCACCGCGGGCCCGCCGACCACCACCCGCATCACCCCGAGTCCGAGCAGCAGCGCGCCGACCAGCTCGGCGCGCAGTTCCGCGTCGGGTCCGTCCAGGCGTCGGGTGAATTCGCGCAGGTAGTCGCCGCACAGCTGGGAGCGCAACTGTTCGCGCACCGCCGCGCGCCCCGACGAGCGCAGCATCGCGAGCAGGGGATGCTCGCCGCCGAATTCCGGCCATTCGTCGAAGACCACGTCGCGGAGCAGTTCGTCGACGATATGCACGACGGGACGATGCGGGTCGGCGGTGCCCCCACTCGGGATCTCCAGCCGCATCGCCTCGGCGTACACCTTCTCCTTGGCGCCGAAATAGCGGAAGAGCAGCGCGGGGTCGACACCGACGTCGGCGGCGATATCGCGCACCCGGGTCGCCTCGAATCCCTGGCGGGCGAAACGGATGCGCGCGGCGTCGAGCAGCGCCGCCCGGGTGGCGACCCGGTCGCGGCGTCGGGGTGCGGTCGTTGTCATCCGGTCAGCGTAAGTCATCAATTGTTGACTTGCTCGTGCGCGCCTTCCTAATCTCGACCGCACCGGCCGGCATTCCCCGTAGATCCCACGCAAGGAGTAGCGATTCGTATGCGCACCTATGTCATCACCGGCGGTACCGACGGCATCGGCCGAGGACTCGGCCTGCACTGGCTCGGCCGAGGCGATCGGGTGATAGCGGTCGCCAGCGGCGCGGAGAAGGGCGCGGCCTTCCTGCGCGAGGCGACCAGGCTCGGCGCCGCCGACCGCGCGCATTTCCTGCGCGCCGATCTCGGCACCCGGGCCGGAACGAACCGGGTGCTCACCGAGGTGCCCGCCCGCACCGACACCGTGGACGGACTCGTATTCGGCGCGCAGCACTTCCGTCCCGAGCGCGTGGAGACCGCCGACGGATTCGAGAGCACCTTCGCGCTGGCCTATCTCAGCCGCTACATCCTCGGTCACGGACTCGTCCCGCTGCTGGAGGCCGCGCCCGCCCCGGTCATCATGAATATCGCGGGTCCGGGCGGACTGCCGGGAACCATCGCCTGGGACGATCTGCAACTGCGCGACGACTATCGCGGTATGCGCGCGGCGATGCAGGCTTCCCGGTGCATCGACCTGCTCGGCGTCCACTTCCCGCAGCGTCATCCCGGCGCGCGCACCCGATACGTGCTCTACAACCCGATGTTCACCCGCACGGCCATGGCCGACTCGTTGCCGACCATGCAACGACTGGTCAGCAAGGCGGCGGCGGTGTTCTTCGCACAGTCGGTCGCCAAGGCCATCGTTCCCGTCGTCGAACTTGTGGACACGCCTCCGTACGCGCCGGTCAGCGCCTTCCGGCGACGCACGCCGATTCCGCTGACGGGGAAGGATTTCGACCCCGACGCCGCGCGGCGACTGGACGCGGTGACCGCCGCGTTGCTCACGGAAACCACCGCCTGAACCTTCCTGCGGGCATTGCCGTGACCTCGGCGATAGGCTCCTGACGGCGGCCGTCGCACGGCGGGCCGCGACCGTGAGCGGCATCCGATCCGGAGGTGCGTCATCTTTCTCGGCATCGATATCGGGACATCGGCTTCCAAGGGGGCGCTGGTACGCGAGGACGGCGTGATCGTCGCGAAAGCCGAACGCGCGCACGGTGTCTCGAGGCCCGAGCCGGGATGGGTCGAACACGACGCCGAGGCCGTCTGGTGGGCCGATTTCCGCGATATCACCCGGGAACTGCTCGCGGGCCACGACGGCGCCGCGCTGGACGGCCTCGCGGTCTCGGGTATCGGACCGTGCCTGCTCCCCGCCGACGCCGAGGGGAATCCGCTGCGTCCGGCGATCCTCTACGGCGTCGATACCCGCGCGACCCGCGAAATCGCCGATCTGAACGCCGAATTCGGCGCCGACACGGTCCTCGCCCGCGCCGGGGCGCCGCTCACGAGTCAGGCCGTCGGGCCGAAATGGCGTTGGCTCACCCGTCACGAACCGCACGTCACCGACCGCACCGCCATGCTGCTGATGGCGAGTTCCTTTCTCGTGCACCGGCTCACCGGCCGATACGTCCTCGACCACCATTCCGCCAGTCAGTGCGTGCCCATGTACGACCTGTACCGGCGGGAGTGGGCGGCGGATATGTGCGCGGCCGTCGCGCCGGGACTCGCGCTGCCCGAACTCGCCTGGCCGACCGAGGTGATCGGGCGTGTCACCGAACGCGCCGCGCGGGATACCGGACTCCCGCCGGGACTTCCGGTGACCACGGGCACCATCGATGCCTGGGCCGAGGCCGCCAGCGTCGGCGTCCGCGCGCCGGGCGACGCNATGATCATGTACGGCACCACCATGTTCCTGGTGCAGGTGCTCACCGATCCGCGCCCGCACCCCGGCCTGTGGGGTACCTGCGGTGTCGAACCCGGGACCTACACACTGGCCGCGGGTATGGCCACCTCGGGTGCGGTCACCGACTGGTTGCGCGGATTGGTCGGCGGGGATTACACCGCGTTGACCGAAGCGGCGGCGCGGGTGCCCGCCGGTAGCAGGGGCTTGCTGCTGCTCCCCTATTTCGCGGGCGAACGCACCCCGCTGTTCGATCCGGACGCGCGCGGGGTGATCGCCGGTCTCACCCTGGCGCACGGCAGGGCCGAGTTGTACCGCGCCACACTGGAGGGCATCCTGTCTCTTATACACATCTGACGCTGCCGACGACCCCTTACGTGTAGAT
>NZ_JAFMPL010000113.1:0-26939 GCF_019038455.1 Nocardia noduli | reverse complement strand
CCCCCCAACTCCCCACCCCCGGCGCGAGTCTCGACCGCTCGGACGCGAGACAAAGGGGCCGCGAACCCCGCGGCCTCGGCCGCTAGAATCTCCGCAGCCCGTTGAGGAAGGGGCAGCCTGCCAGTGTGCGGACGGCGCGGCTCAGTGCCTCGATATCGTCGGCGGGGGCGCTGAACGGGAGGCGGAAGTCGTGGTCGCCGTCGTGGCCTTCGACGCGGAGCGTGATGCCGTAGCGGTCGATGGCGAGCGGGTAGACGGCTCCGGTCTGTAGTTTCGGCGGCAGGTGGCGGGCGAGTTGGGTGACGAGGTCGCCGTGGTCGGATTCCATGTGTTGCAGCCATGCCGATTCGACCGTGCAGAACGGGTCGGGTTGGGCCAGTCGCAGTTGGTCGACGCAGACCGATTCGGCGCCGGTGGCGTCGGCCATGACGGCGGAGCCGATCACCAGCCGTAGCAGTGTCGCGGTGTGTCCGACGTCGAGCAGCGCCGGGTCGGGGTGGTCCTTGGCGACTTCGGAGGCCAGTGCCCGTTGTGCGGGGACCGGTACGGCGCGGACCACGCCGCGTAGCCAGACCAGCGCGCGGACGGGTTCGCGCAGTGGCAGTGGGGCGTGGTCGGTGAGTTCGAGGACGGCGGCCGCGCCGCCGGGGCTGGAGTTGCCGATCAGTACGGCCGCGGTGGATCCGGAGGGGACGGCGATCACGACGTCGCCGCACTGGCGCAGGTAGTGCACGGAGGTCGGTGTGGGGTCGATGCCGGGTAGTGCCAGCACCGCCTGCTCGGCGTGGGCGCACGCGTTGCGCACTCGCTCGGCAGTGGTCGGTGTGACGGTCTGGTTCGGCATGCGGACCTCCGAATGATGGACGTTCGAGAACGGCGAAGAAGAATTAGGTAAACCTAAGCTAAGTCACCGGGTGAGGTTCCGCAAGCGCTCGCGCCGAACGGATTTCGGAAGTTCCCCCGGCGTGGGTCACGGACGGGCGATGGAGGTGCCGTCACGCCGTGCGCGGCACGCTACCGTTGACCCCGTGGTGAACGGCGCGCAAACGGGTCACGGTCCCGAGGGTGAACCCGTGCTGATCTCGCTGACCGCGCCCGCGCGGCGCAGTCTGGTGCGGGGTCTGGTGTGCGACACCGGTTCCGGTGCGCCGCCCGGAGTTCCGCGTCTGTCGGCGGATCGTCCCGACACCGAGATCGCGGATTTCCTCGCGGGCATCGTCCATACCGACACCGGGTTCGTGGCACGCACGAATTCCGGCGAACGCGCCCTGGCCATCGTCGCGGCGACCGTGGCCGCGCTGTGCGGCGAGGACATCCGCCTCGCCATGGCCCGTCCCGACATCGCGTTCCTGACAGCGTTGAAACCACCCGCCGTCGAGGCGCTGCGCGGGGTACTGCTCGCCATCGAGACCGAGAAGACCGAGGCCGCCGAGGCGGTGATCGCGGCCCTGACCGTGCTGGAGATCGGCTGACCGGGATTTCCGGGCATCCACTCGCCACGCGCCCACCCGTCGCGCCAGTAATCTCGTAGTTGTGCCCCGAATCGCGTACTTCGGACCGTCAGGAACGTTCACCGAGATGGCGCTCGCCCAGTTCGAATCGGCGGGTGTCTTCGACGCGCCCGTGGAACGGGTGGCCGCACCGAGTCAGGGCGGCGCGCTCGACCTGATCCGATCCGGAACCGTCGAGGGCGCGGTGGTCCCGATCGAGAGTTCGGTGGAAGGTTCCATCTCGGCGACGCTGGATTCGCTGGCGATCGGGCCGCGATTGCAGATCGTCGCCGAGACAGAACTCGAGGTCAGTTTCACCATCCTGGCCGGGACCGGCACCACGCTCGCCGATGTGCGGCTGCTGGCCGCGTATCCGGTCGCGGGCGCGCAGGTTCGCGACTGGGTTTCCCGGCACCTGCCGGACGCGCAGATCTTCACCTCGGCGTCCAACGCGGCCGCTGCCGAGGATGTGGTCGCCGGACGCGCCGACGCGGCCGTGTCGACCGCCCTGGCGGGTGAACGGCTCGGTCTCACGGCGCTGGCCTCCGGTGTCGCCGACCACGAGCAGGCGATCACGCGTTTCGTCCTGGTCACCCGCCCGAGGGTGGCGCCCCCGGCGACCGGCACCGACCGGACCTCGATCGTGCTCGAACTCACCAACGAGCCGGGTTCGCTCATGCGCGCGTTCGCCGAATTCGCCACCAGGGGGATCGACCTGACCAGAATCGAATCCCGTCCGACCCGCACGGGGATGGGAACCTATCGCTTCTACCTGGACTGTGTGGGACATATCGATGACACCGCGGTGGCCGAGGCGCTCAAGGCGCTGCACCGAACAGCGGGCAGGATCCGATACCTCGGTTCCTGGCCGGCGACCTCGGCCACCGGTACACCGCCGCCGTCGGACGAAGCGGGCGCGGAATGGCTGATCCAATTGCGAAAGGGGGTGGCGGATCTGTGAACGGCAAGTTGATTCTGGTCCGGCACGGCGAAACCGAGGGAAATGTCGCCAAGATTCTCGACACCAGGGTGCCCGGGCTCCCGTTGACCGAACGTGGTGCGGCACAGGCGAAGACCTTCGGTTCGTCGCTGCTCGCGCCGCCGGTCGCCCTGTTCTCCTCGGCCGCGCTGCGCGCCAGACAAACCGCGGGCTATATCGAAGCCACCACCGGCGTGGCGGCCTCGGTCCTCGACGGCGTGTACGAAGTACAGGTCGGCGATATGGAGGGCCGCGGTGACGTGGAAGCGCACGAGATCTTCCAGCGGATCTACCGGTCCTGGCACGACGGTGATCTGGCGCAGCGCGCTCCCGGCGGCGAGTCCGGTCACGAGGTGCTCGCGCGGTTCCTGCCCGTGATCGAGAACGTGCGCGCGGAGTACCTCGCGGGTGCGGACGCGGGTGACGTCGTGCTCGTCACCCACGGCGCGGCAATGCGATTGGTTGCCCGCAGTATCGCGGGTGTCACCCCGCCGTTCACCACGAACAACCATCTGGACAACACCGAGACCATCGAATTGTCCCCCCGGGTCGACGGTGGCTGGGAATGCCTGCGGTGGGGCCGATTCGTCCCACCGTTCACCTTCGAAGTGGCACCGGCCCCCGACGACCCGATGGGCTGACGTTCAGACGGATTTGGCCTTGTCGGTCGGGAAATCCGCCCGCTCGGGCAGGGAGTCGATCAGATCGAGCAGGGCTTGGCGCAGACGGGCGTTCGTGCCGCTGCTGATCGACGACCATTTGGTGCCGTCGTCGGCGACGCTGGCGGTGATGATGAACCGTCCGCCCCTGGTGTTGAAGACGGCGATGTGATTGTCGGCGATATCGCGGGTGCCGTCGCCGTACACCACGCCGGAGATCTGCACGTGCGAACGGATCTCGACCAGTGCCGAGGCGAGAACCTGTGCGTCACGCGCGGGGTTGCCGACCTTCGCGAGCCGGTTCGCGGTGGCCGCGCTGTCCCCGGTGTCCTCGAAAATCGGTGCGAGCAGATCGGTTCGAGCGTTCATCCCGGTCAGGTCGAGTGGTTCGGCGGCACCGAGGGCCGCGATCATCGGGCCGGGCAGATCTTCCTGGACCTCGTCGATGGCATACGAATCGGGCCCGCGAAGGGCGACGACAACCAGATCGTCGCCCTTCGCGAGACACATCCGACTCACCTGTCCCTCGACGACGAGCCGCAGCGCCAGCACCCAGTGGGGGCGGTTGAGCGTCCGCAGGCGGTCTTCGAGTTCCTGATGTACCGCACCGTCGATCAGTAATTCCCGATCGACGAGCGACTGGGAGGCCGCTTTCATCGCTACGTCGTGGTCGTTCTGGTTGTCGTATCGACCCACCGCCTGGAGCACGACGGGCATCTCGTCGGTCTGCAATTCCTCCATGAGGAACTGCATCTCGTCGAGCGACAACAGGACGCCACCGAGCATCGATGGGCCGCGGCCCTCACCCAGAATCGTCACTGAGCCGTCCCGGAGGCGCCGATCACGCCGTCCGCCACGGAGCGGCCGTCGTTGAACAGGTCGTCGTTGAGGTAATCGGCGGACTTGTGTTCGTTCTCCTCGTCGCGCTCGCTCCTGGCGTTGCCGAGCAGCGGGCTACCCGACGAGGTGGCCGAACGCACCGGCGTCGCGTCGACGCGGGTGACGGTCGTCTCGCCGATCGGGGCCGACGCGGGCGTCGAGCCGATCGAGCCACCCGAACCCCAGCCCTCGGGCAGTTTGAGCGAACCGTTGTGCAGGTTGACCGAAACCCCGGATCCCGCGGACGCGGACCGGGTCGACGCCTCGCCGGACGGCGAGCCGAAGGAACCGAGTCCGCCGACCAGGGGTGCCGAAGGGGCCGGGCCGCCGGAGGACACGGCGTTGCCGACCGCGGAGATCGCGTTCGCGCCGAGATTTCCCACGGTGCCGACGCCGCCGCTGGCGACCGAGCCCGCGACATTGGCGACCTGGGTGGCCGCGTTGGCCAGAGCCGGGTTGTTGACGGCGGACAGGGCCGCGCCGACCGCGGCCTGCACCGGATCGTTGCCGAAGGCGGAGTCGGGCGATTGCGCCGCGTCGGCGGTGCCCGCGCCGTTGGCGATCGGCGGCGGCGTGGAGAATTCGCCGGGCGTCGCGACCATCGCGCTGGTCTGGGCCTCGTAGACCTCCATCACCATCGCGGCGCGGAAATCCATCGCGTTCTTGGCTATTTCGGCCGCTTCGAACGTGCCGGACACCGCGCCCGCCGGATTCGCGGACGCGACGACGGCGCCGTTGGTCGCGACGATCTCCGGAAGGCTCGGCATGGCGATCGAGGCGACGGTGTACGCGGTGGCGTTGGCCGCCGCCTTCGCCCCCATGGCCGCGGCCATCATGCCCTGCTGCTCGGACCACCCGGTGAAGCCGACGAGCCGCGACAGCGCGGCGATACCGTTGACGCCCTGCATGCCGATGCCGAGTTCGGCCATGACGCGGGTCGTCGTCGCGGTCGCGTCGACCCATGCCGCGGTGAGCCCGCCCCACGCGGTGGCGGCGGCCGAGATCGGGATCGCGTGCGCGCCCGTGTTCAGGGCCGTGGAATTCCATTCGGCCATGCGGGGCAGCCAGAAAACCCCGGTCATTCCTGCGGTCATGTACTTGTCTCCCCTTGTGTTTGTGCTCGGCGGTTGTGGTCGCGGTGGTCACCGCGTGGACGGCGACCCACGGACCTACGCGCCGATAGTTCCGGCGATCCCGTTCATGACACCCGACTTGAGGGTGTCGTCGGCGACGTGCGTGGCCAACTGCATCCGCAGGGTCGCGGCCGCGTGGTGCAGTTCCAGCTGGGCGGCCGCGATGGCCGTGTCATGGGTGCCCGCGCCCCGGTTGAGGTGGTTCGCGGCGAGCCACGACACCTCCTCGGCACCGGAGGGGATGACATGTGTCGCCGGTGCGGTGAGCGCGGCGGCGACCCCCAGCCGCTCGGCCAGCAGATCGAGCTCGGCGGCGGCGGCGAGAACGACTTCGGGTGAGATGTTTACCAGGCCAACCATGACTCGACTCCTTCTAGTGGCGGCTATGGGGCGGAACCACGAGAATTCCCCCTTCGAGTGATAGGACGCGACAGCTACGCGATCGGTTCCATCGAATCCCCTTATTTCCTTGCGATCTTGCCCAGCCGCGGGCGAACTCGCAAGACCGGCCGCGCGTCGAGTGCGGTCGGCGGGTACCGCCGTGCCGGGCACGGCTCAGGAAATCCGCTCACGACCGATCGCGGATCAGCCCCAACCCAGCTGGTGCAGGCGCTCCTCGGGAATACCGAAATAGTGTGCGATCTCGTGGATCACGGTGATCGCGACCTCTTCGACCACCTGATTCTCGTCGTCGCAGATCTCCAGGATCGCGTCGCGGTAGATGGTCACCGTGTCGGGAAGCGCTCCGCCGTAATGACTGTCGCGTTCGGTCAGCGCGATCCCGTGGTACAGCCCGAGCAGATGTGGGTCGTCCGGGTCACGCGGTTCCACCAGAACGACCACGTTGTCGATGGCCCTGGTCAACTCCGGCGGGATCAGATCGAGCGCGTCGCCGACCAGTTCCTCGAACCGGTTCTCGGACATGGAAACCGGCATGTCTACCTGGGTTGCGGTTGTGGCGGCAACGGCGCGGCCCCCGGCAGCGGCGTCGGTGTGGAGCGTCCGGAATTCGGCGGCGGAACCGGCGCCTGACCGTTGATCAGGATCTCGCCCCTGGCCGAACCGATGATCGGCGCGAAACCCTCGCGGTCGGTGCCCTTGCCGATCATGCAGTCCAGTTTGCGGCTGCCCGCCAGCCAGCTGCGCGCGTCCAGATAATCGAAGAACAGCGTCAACGTCTTGTTGCGGACCGCGTCCGGCGAACCGAGATAGTCGGTGACCGCCCGCGTGCACTCCTCTTCGACGAAACGATCCTGCTCTTCCTTGACGGGCGGACCGCCGGGGAAGCGGGCCGCCAGGTCGACGGTGGAGATGATCTCGACCGCGTGCGCCTGGGCGCAGTCGACCGGATCGGTCGGCAGATTCTGGTTGATGCCCAGGCAGGTGCCCGGCTCGAACACCTTGGACTGATCGTGGTCCGCCGCGCTGCCCGACGCGGCGAGCGGGGTGCCGGAGCTGCCCGAGTACTGCACACCGCAGCGCAGCGTGCGGTCCCCGTGCTTCCAGCCGTCCGGGCTCGGGTACATCAGGCCGACGACGTACTTCCCGCGCGGGTCGAAACGCCCGCCCATGTACTGCTGGACCGAGGGGACGCAGTGCTCCTCTTTCAGCTCGGTCAGCCGCAGCGAATCCGGGAACCGGGAGCCGGGGCCGAATTCCACACCCGGGTACTTGCTCATATCGATATCGGCGGCCACCTCGAACAGGTGCTTGTTCGAGCAGGCGACCTTGACCAGATCGGAACGATCCGGCTTGGACCAGCTCAGGCAGTCGCCGCGCGCCGCCGTGCCGAATTCCTTGTCGAGCACCGACTGGACGGGCGCGCCGGGATTGTGCGCCTCCAGCCCCTTCTCGTTGTCGAATCCGGTGACGAAGAGTCCGACCAGGGACGCGAGCACCGCGCCCACGGCGACGGCGAGCAGCACCCAGCGCAGCTTCGACGCCGACAGGTGTCTGACCGACTGGCGGTCGATGATCAGTGACTGCGGGAACGACTCGCCACGCGGCGAGTCGCCCGAAGACGGCACGGGCATCTGCGGATCCTGGGGCTCATCGTCGGAGGACATCGCGGTCCATCATGGCAGTGTCTGTGCCCCGGTGCCACGACCTGGTGTGATCCGGCCCGTCGCCCGGTATGCCCCGTCACCCACGGAACGCGGACAGGAACAGGCCGGGCAGTCGGACGGGTTCGGATCCCGCGTAGAACTCGGTCAGCTTGCGCCCGGTCTGCGCGGCGGTGGTGTTGGTGACGAACCACGGTGGCTTGGGCGAGAGCGCGAGTTCGCCCGCGAACAGTGAGCGCGGGGCGGGCCGGAAGGGGCCGCGCACCACGGTGCGTTCCACGTCGTCGAGCAGGAAGGCGTTGTGTACGACACCGATTCCGCTCTGCACGTCATCGAGGGTGTGGCCGGGGAAAGCGCCCCACGCCGCACGAGGGGTCAGGAAGGCGAGTCCGGTCCACGCGTTCACCGCGATGGTGCCGTAGCGCAGCCGCTCGAGCGCTCGGTCGAAGGCGATGCCGAGTCTGGCGATCGTGGTGGGTTCGGCGATGATGTTCGCCCCGAGCGTGCCGGTCAGCTCGGTATTCGCGAAATCGACCGCGCGGGCGAGGAAATCGCCGCCCGAATACGGCAGTTCGACGACACCGAGCACGGGGGAGAAGTATTCGGTGCGCAGCAGCGGGGTTCCGGTGCGCGGCAGATCCGAGACGAGCACCCGGCCCTGCCCGAGCCGTTCGGCGCCCGGATACGCGGCGAGCGCGTCGGCGACCCGGCCGTCGCTGCCCGGATAGTAGGCGGCGCGCTGGGGCGCCAGTTCGAGCGCGGTGCGCAGTTCGTCGAGGAATCTGCGCTTCTGCGGCCAGTCCCGGGCGATCACGACGGTCTGTGTCGCGACGCAGTTGTAGCCGTTGTTGTGCAGGCGTTGGGTGGCGACGTGTTCGGCCTGGAAGCGCAGATCGGCCTCGGACCAGTCCCCGGGTAGCACGATGGTCGGGGAGACGCCGCCGAGTTCGCTCGTGATGGGCGTGCGCAGCAGCGGCTCGCCGCTCTTCCTGCGCTTCTCGCCGTCGGCGCCGCGACCCCACACGATCGCGTCGTGGGTCTGCGCGCTGCCGGTCATGTGGACGTGCGCGATACCGGGGTGACCGACCAGGTAGCCGCCCGCTTCCGCGCCGCCGAGCAGGATGCGCAGCACGCCGAGTTCGAGCAGCGGCGCGAAGATCATCTCGAACACCGTGAACAGCGGGTCGGTGACCGGATTCAGTTTGAGCGCGACCACCCGGTTGTGCGCGAACAGTTCGTACAGCGCGTCCAGCGGCGGAATCGAGGTGATGTTGCCCGCGCCGAGCACCGCACCGATCCCGCCGGTCGCGGTGGGATCGAGCTGGGCGAGTCCGGCTCTGCGGCGAGCGGTGTCGGCGTCGACCCCCGGCCGCAGCCAGACCTCGCCGCGGAAGCCGCTGAGCAGTAACCGGTCGTAGATGTCGAGCGGCAGGATCGGCACGGCGACCCGATCGCCCGGCGCGCTGCCGAGGGATATGCCGTCGATCGGACTGCGGCCCTTGTCGAGCGCGGACACGGTCGCGGAGAGGGCGGCGGTGGCCTGCAACATCGCGAGCGGACCCGACATCCACTCCTCGCCGACCAGGGGCGATCCCGCGTCGAGGCCCTTGATGGTCCTGGCCGCGCGCACCCAGTCCTCGGCGAAACGGGCCGTCCGCCGATGGATCAGGTCGAGGAGTTCACCGCGCTTGCCGAGCGAGGTCTGCGCCCACGCTTTCTCGCCCGCCGCGAGATCCGCCACGGCGTCGTCGATGGTGGTTTCGTCGAAAGTCGTGCCCACAGGCCCACTATGCGCGCTCCGCGCGGTCGGCGCCCCGGTACCACCGATATCGGCGTGAAACCGCGATACCGCGCCCACTAGGCTGATCACCCATGATCGACCTCCGACTCCTGCGGGAAGACCCCGAAGCGGTCCGCGCCTCGCAGCGCGCCCGCGGTGAAGACCCGGCCCTCGTCGACGCCCTGCTCGAGGCCGACGCGTCGCGCCGTGCGGCCGTGGCCGCGGCGGACAATCTGCGTGCCGAGCACAAGTCCATGGGCAAGCTGGTCGGCAAGGCGTCCAAGGAGGAACGTCCGGCCCTGCTCACGCGGGCGCAGGAGATGTCGGTCAAGGTCAAGGAAGCCGAAGTCGCCCAGAGCGCGGCGGACGCCGATCTGGACGCCGCGCACCGCGCCATCTCCAACGTGGTGCAGGACGGCGCGCCCGCCGGCGGCGAGGATGATTACATCGTCCTGGAAACCGTCGGTACGCCAAGGGATTTCGATTTCGAACCCAAGGACCACCTGGAACTCGGCGAGTCGCTGGGTGTGATCGATATGGAACGCGGCGCGAAGGTGTCGGGCTCGCGGTTCTACTTCCTCACCGGATACGGCGCCCTGCTCCAGCTCGGCCTGCTGCAACTGGCCGCGCAGCGCGCGGTCGCCAACGGTTTCACGATGATGATCCCGCCGGTTCTCGTGCGGCCCGAGATCATGGCGGGCACCGGATTCCTCGGACAGCATTCGGCCGAGGTCTACCACCTCGCCGACGACGATCTCTACCTCGTCGGCACCTCGGAGGTGCCGTTGGCGGGCTACCACTCGGGCGAGATCCTCGATCTGAGCGGCGGCCCCGAGCGGTACGCGGGCTGGTCGTCGTGTTTCCGGCGCGAGGCGGGCAGCTACGGCAAGGACACCAGGGGCATCATCCGGGTGCACCAGTTCGACAAGGTCGAGATGTTCGTCTACACCACACCCGACCAGGCCGACGCCGAACATCAGCGACTGCTCGGCTGGGAGCGCGAGATGCTCGCGGCCGTCGAGGTGCCTTATCGCATCATCGATGTCGCGGCGGGCGATCTCGGCAGTTCGGCGGCCCGCAAGTTCGACTGCGAGGGTTGGGTTCCCACCCAGCGGACCTACCGCGAGCTCACCTCCACCTCGAACTGCACGACTTTCCAGGCGCGCCGCCTGGCGGTCCGATACCGGGACGAGAACGGAAAACCGCAGATCGCAGCCACTTTGAACGGTACGTTGGCGACCACGCGCTGGATCGTCGCGATCCTGGAGAACCACCAGCAGGCCGACGGTTCGGTGCGGGTGCCCGCGGCGCTGGTGCCGTTCGTCGGCACCGAGGTGCTGACGCCTCCCAGGTGACCGGGAGGTAAATAGCTATCGGTTCGCCGGGTCGGATTACGGGGATGTGGCAACCGACGAGATGCGTTGTGTTTAGGCTGTTCCCCGTGCGAGGAATCGGGGCGCGCGGCGATACCCGAACCCGGGTGCGGGCGGCATCGGCGTTGGCGACGGCAATGGTCATGGCTCGAACCACCGGGGCGTTCTACGTCATGGGTGGTGTGCTCGGCCTGCTCATCACGGCCGTAGCCCCGGGAGACGAGGGTAATCGACCGCTGGTGGCGATAGCGGCAGCGGTAGCGCTGGTGCTGGGATCGACGCTGCTCGTATGGGGTCCACGGATGCCGCACGGTATCCATCACGCCTACGTCGCCATCGCCACGGTGCTCATCACCGTGGCGATCCATTCGTTCCCGAATACCACCGGGGCGATCAGTCTCGCCGCCTTCTACGTCTTCGTGGCCTGTGACGCCGCGCTGTTCTTCCGCTGGTCGCAGGCGGCCGCGCATCTGGCGTTCGCGATGCTGCTCTGCCTGCTCGTCCTGCCGACCCGCGATCTGCCGTGGTGGTCGGGGCTGATTCCGGCCGGTGTCACCTTCGGCGTCGGCGTCGTGGTCGGCATCCTGACCAGGATGGCGTCGGAAGCCGATATCGACGTGCTCACCGGCCTGCTGAACCGGCGCGGATTCGACCGGGCGCTCAATTCCGCGATCGAACTCGCCACCCGTTCCGGGCAGGGCCTCGCGCTGGTCCTGGTCGACCTCGATCGCTTCCAGAAGATCAACGATCACCTCGGGCATCGCGCGGGTGACGCGGTCCTGCAACGGGTCGCCGACACCTGGGCCAAACTGCTCACCCCCGATCAGCGACTCGCCCGCTACGGCGGTGACGCGTTCGCGCTGCTGTTGCCCAACACCACCGAACAGGCCGCGATCCTGCTCACCGAGCAGTTGCGCGCCGCGGTCACCACCGGTTGTTCGGCCGGTGTCACCTCCTGGCAGCCGGGTGAGTCCGGGTCACTGCTGGTGAGCCGCGCCGATGTCGGGCTCTACCGGGCCAAGCAGGCCGGACGCAATCGCACCGTGCTCGAATCCTCCCGGCAGTTGCCGCTCGCGGTCGAACTGCGCGAGGCCATCGACACCGGTGCGCTCGACGTGCACTACCAGCCGATCGTCAGCCTGACCGAAGGCGGCGGCAAGGCGGTCGGCGTGGAGGCGCTGCTGCGCTGGTCATCGAGCGCGCAGCCGGACGTCACCACCGAGGGGCTCATCCGCGTCGCCGAGGAATACGACCTGATCTCGGATCTGGACGAACTCGTGCTGCGCCGCGCCTGCGCCGACGCCGCGCGACTACAGGACACCTTCGCCCAGCTCGATCTGACTCTCAACGTGAACGTCAGCGGGCTGGAGCTGGCCGAATCCGGATACGCGGACCGCGTCGCGGGCATTCTCGCCAGTACCGGCTGGCCCGCCGATCAACTCGTCCTCGAGGTCACCGAAAGCGAGCTTGCCGCCGAATCCCAGACGGCCATCGCGAATCTGCACACCCTGCGCGACCGTGGGGTGCGGATCGCGATCGACGATTTCGGCACCGGATATTCCTCGCTGAGCAGGCTGGCGACGTTGCCGAGCGACATTCTCAAGGTCGATCAGTCCTTCGTTGCCGCGATCCGCTCCGACTCCCCGGCGCCGCCGCTACTCGGTGTCATCGCCGCGTTGAGCAAGTCGCTGGATCTCCAGGTGATCGCGGAGGGCGTCGAGACCGAATACCAGGCGGCGGTGCTGACCGAACTCGGTTTCGCACTCGCGCAGGGATACCACTACAGCGATTCCCATCCGGTGTCGGCGCTGATCAGCGATCTGAACGAAGGTCAGGGCCGGGTCGGTCCCGGCGCCTCGGACCGAGAACTCGACGACGATTCGCGCCACGCCGCCAACGGCTGGCTTCCGCTCGGATAATCGCTTGACGTCGCCCGCGCGGCAGCCCAAGCTCGGTACATGCGTCTGCTCTTCTACGGCTGTTGATCCGCCGATGCCTTGACGGCCCTGCTGAAGGGTCGAAGCCACGGCGTACGTGGCCTCACCGTGCGCGCGATCCTCTTCCGGGGTTCGCGTGACCTCATACCGCTCTACGCGCTCTACGCGCTGCTGTTCGCCGATCACGGGCTGAGCACCGCGCAGATCTCGCTGCTGCTGGCGATGTGGTCGCTGACGGCCTTCGTCCTCGAGGTGCCGTCGGGCGCGTGGGCCGACACGGTGTCGCGCCGCGCCATGCTGATACTCGCCGCGCTGTTGATGTGCACCGGATTCACGGTGTGGACCGTCGCACCTGGTTTCCTCGGGTTCGCGGTGGGTTTCGTGGTCTGGGGTATCGCGGGCGCGCTGGAGTCCGGCACTTTCGAGGCGCTGGTCTACGACGAGTTGACCGCCGCGGGCGCGTCGTCGGCTTATCCCCGAATCATGGGATACACCAGGGCCGCTCAGGAATCGGCGGTGGTGCTCGCCATCCTCGCCGCGGCACCGCTGTACGCCTGGGGTGGTTATCCGCTGGTCGGCTGGGCGAGCGTCGCGGTGGCCGGGCTGCACTGCCTGACCGCCCTGACCCTGCCGAGCGCGCCCAAGGCGGTGTCGGCGGCCGATATCGAAGCACTCGACGACGACGCGCCGCCCGTCCCTTCGCTGCCCGGCGGGGTCGTGGCGGCGGGTGTTCCCGGCATCGGTGGTCGCGAGCCCCGGGTCTTCACGCGGTATCGGTCGATGCTGAGCGCCGGAATCGGCGAGTCGATGCGGGTACGCCACGTCCGCAACGGCGTCCTGCTCGGCGCGCTGATCTACGGTGTGACCGCCTACGACGAGTATTTCGCCCTGCTCGCGCAGACGGCGGGCGTGTCGACGGCGATCGTGCCGCTGTTCGTCGGCGTCACGGTGGCGGGTTCGCTCACCGGTTCACTGCTGGCCGGGCGGACCGAGGCGATGTCGGGCCGGACCATGGCGATCGCGCTGGTGATCGGCGGTGTCTTGTTCATCGGCGGCGCGCTGGCCGCCGGACTCGCGGCGCGGCATCCCGCTGCGGTCTATCCGCTGGCGGGCGCGGGTTTCGTCGCCATCGGCATCGCCTACGGAATCGTCTTCAACGCCGAAGTGGTCGCCGAGGCGCGATTGCAGGATGCCATCGAAGGTCCGGCCCGAGCCACCGTCACCTCCGTATCCGGCTTGCTCTCGGAGGTGGTGGCCCTGGCCGTCTTCGGATTCGTCGCGCTGGCCACGCTGTGGCTGTCCCTGTCGACGACGATCGCCCTGCTCGGTGTCGTGATGCTGGTCATCGCACTGGTCGCCCCGGCCTGGCTTCCGCGTCGCGGCGGGCGGCGATAGCCGGGGCGGAAGCCCCGGTCCGGTGGCCCGGTACCGTGCGTTGGTGGATGCGCGGCGCACATCGGGTTTGGTCTGCGGTTTCTGCATCGGCGCCGGAGTCGCGGTGCAGGGGCGGATCAACGGGGCGCTCGGGGCTCGCCTGCACGATGGAATCGCCGCCGCCACCATCAGTTTCGGGTCGGGACTGCTGGTTCTGCTCGTCGCCTTCGCGCTGAGTGGACGGTTGCGTGCGGCGATGGGCCGGGTGCGCGGCGCGCTCGCCGCGGGGACGCTGCGCCCGTGGCAGTTGCTCGGTGGACTGTGCGGCGCGCTGTTCGTCGCCTGTCAGGGACTGACGGTGGCCGCGATCGGCGTCACCGCGTTCACCGTCGCCGCTGTCGCGGGACAGTTGCTGAGCAGTCTGGTGGTGGATCGCCTCGGAATCGGTCCGAGTGGACGAACGCCCGTCACCGCGCTCCGCCTGGTCGGCGCGGTCGTCGCGATCGGCGCGGTGCTGATCGCGGGCGCGGGACGTTCGCGCGGGACCTCGGGGGCACTCGCCCTGCCGGACTCCCTGCGCGGACTGCCCGTCGGACTGCTGATCGCGCTGCCCGCGCTCGCGGGTGTCGGCTTGGCCTGGCAGCAGGCGGTCAACGGCCGCGTCGGCGCGGTCGGCGGTCCGTTCGCCGCGACACTCACCAATTTCGCCGTCGGGATAGTCGCTCTCCTCGCACTGGAGTCCGCGCTGCTGACGACCTCGGGTCACGGTGTCGATCCGCCGACCGAACCGTGGCTCTACCTGGGCGGGCTGATCGGCGTCGCCTTCATCGCCCTCGCGGCGTTGGTCGTGCGCTGGATCGGGGTGCTGCTGCTCGGCCTCACCTCCGTCGCCGGACAACTCGCCGCCGCGCTCGTACTCGACCTGCTCACCCCGACCTCGGCGGGCATCTCGGTGCCGACGGCGCTCGGCTGCGCCCTGACCCTCGTCGCGGTCGTGATCGCCGGCGGCCGCCGTGCTCCCGCCGCTGCTTGAGCGACGCGCGCCGGGGACTCCCGTTCTCCCGGAATAGCGGTTCACGCGGCCTTCGGTATGTAAGGGTGCGGCTCATGCTGATCGAATACGGGGTGTGGGTTTCGCGGCTGTTGGTCGGTGTGGTCTTCGGACTCTCGGCATGGGGAAAGGCGGTGGATCGGGTCGGAACACGCACGGCCGTCACCGATTTCGGGGTGCCCATACGATGGGCGCCCGCGGTGGCGACGGCACTGCCCATCGTGGAGGCGACCGTCGCCGTCGCGGTGCTTCCACCGTGGACGGCGGTCGCCGCGTCGGTGGCGGCGCTACTGCTGCTCGTGGTGTTCACGGGCGCGGTGGCACGTCTGCTGCGCGCCGGTGAGCATCCGTCCTGTTCGTGTTTCGGGGCGTTGAGTCCGACGCCGATCGGCCGGATGACACTGGTGCGCAACGGGATTCTGATCGCGCTGGTGCTGCTGGTCCTGGTCGGTTCCATCGCGCGGCCAGGGGTGCCTGCCGGACTGCCCGCGCAGGACGCGGTCGGACTCGCGATCCTCGCGGTGCTCGCCGCGGTGCTGACGTGGCTGGTCGGCGCGGTCGCGGGCCTGCGCAGGCGACTGGATCAGCAGGCGCTGTCGACGCTCGGGGCGGAAGGTCTTCCCGTCGGCGCCGTCGCCCCGGAATTCGAACTGCTCGATCCGGCGGGCCGGCGGACGAGCCTGGAATCGTTGCTGGCGCGGCGCGCGCATATCCTGCTCGTCTTCGTGCATCCGGGCTGCGAGATGTGCGCCGCCCTGGCGCGGGAGCTGCCGCGCTGGCAGGCGCGCGCACGTGACGCGCTGTCGATCGTGGTGCTCGGCAACGGCGATGCCGCCGAGCAGGCGGCCTGGGGTGTGGAACAGGGGCTCGGTGAGATACCGGCGCTGGTTCAGCAGGGAAACGAGGTCGCGCTGCGGTACCGGGTCCGCGGTACACCGTCGGGCGTCCTGATCGACGTCGAGGGAAGGGTCGCCGCGCCCGTTGCCCGCGGTGCTATCGCGGTACGTGAATTGATCTCGTCGGTCAAACCGTCGCGGCGGTCGCGAATTGTCGAGCACAGCGGAAGTCACGCGCGCACTCTCGGCTGATCGGCATTCGCATCGCCGGTTGTCCCGGTCGAAACCAACCATTTTTCCAATTATGTTGTAGGGCAGCAATTTCCATGCGGAAATCATCGCCGGATGCCCCGGCTGCCCTTATGCTCGTCTGGCATCGATGCTCGTTCCATGACCACCGAATGATCGACACCGAATGATCTACCCACCGAATCTTCGAACAGGGGAATTCATGGCGGACTTCGCATTCACCGACTACTCGGGCAAAGAATTCATCATCCGGCTGAACAACGAGCAACGTATCTCCGAAGCGCGCCGCATCCTGTCCGGCGAGGAAACCATGTCGATCCACGTCATGGGCCGTCTGCGCAAGCAGATGGTGGACTACAACCCGGGCTGGAACTTCCACCTCGACCCGGACACGATCACCTTCTTCACCATGGCGATCGAAGTCTGCGACTCGAGCATCACCTACGTCGAAGACCACCTCGACGAGGCCTGCGGCGCATTCCTGCCCGGCTGCTTCTGGTGTCCGTGGTCCTCGCGCCTGACCAGGGAGATCGCCGCCTGATTCGCGAGAGCACAGCCTGATTCGCACGTGGAGAACTCCTTCGGCCAGGGCCCGGCCGAAGGAGGGCGGATCTACGGTACGAGTTTGCGCGAGCGGAGTTCGTTGCCCTTGGAGGATTTGCAGCGACCCGATTCCAGATCCCACTGCCAGCCGTGCAGATTACAGGTGAGCGTATTTCCCTCGATCACACCGAATTTGGACAGGTCCGCCTTCAGATGCGGGCATCGGCGCTGGATCTCCCAGCCCGCCAATTCGGTCGACGCGGAATCGTCGTGCGCCTCGGAGAACCAGCCGTCGGCGTAGGCGATCCGCTCGTCGGTGAGGCATTTGAAGAAGGTGTAGAGGAATTCGTTGTAGCCGCCGACACGCCACGCCTGGAAGCGGGTCGACAGGAATACGGTATTCACCCAGTCGGGTTCGCTGTTGTGCAGAACGGTGCGCACCAGTTCGGGCGCGATCCGGAAACCGTAGCGGTACTTGCCCTCACCCTCGATCGGCGCGCGCACCACCCGCGCGGGGAAGTCGAGGACGACGGTCTCCGCGCCGATGACCAGGCCGACCGGGTAGCCGATGCCGTCGCAGATGAGATCGGACTGCGCCATGATCGGCTCGAACAGTTCGCGCAGCGGTTCCAGCAGCGAGCCGTCGCCGGTGATCCACGCCGCCTTCTCCGCCTCGAGGACCGGCGCCAGACGATGCGCCATCTTCTCGATGTACTCGGCCTTGTTGTCGTAGATCAGGCCGGGATCGAACGGGTGGGTGAGTTCGAGTTCCGCGCCACGGACGTCGGCGACCGAACCCGGAATCATCATGATTCCGCCCTCGTTGCCGTGAATGCGCATCTGCTCCAGGAATACCGCCTGGTCGGGGAAGATATTGCCCTCGTCGCCGCGATCGTCGTTGAGGTAGCGCAATTCGTCGTCGAGGAAGACCGGGGGACCGGCCGACGGCACCACCCAGGTCGCCCCGACCTGCTCGATATAACTGCGCGCCCGGTCCATTCCGCGCTGACGCTTCTGCTTGCCGAAATTGGATTTCGTCCTGGCCGGGATGTCGTAGACCATCGGATACCAGATGGCGCCGGAGTACTGCAGCAGGTGGATGTCGATATGGCCGAACGCGTCGTGCAGGCCGTCCATATCCACCGGGCGCGCGTCGTTCATGTTGAAACAGGTGGTCTCGCCGTCGGACACGACGATTCCGGAGTCACCGATCGGACCGTCGGCGGGCGCGCGCAGCGCGATGATCATGATGTCGATATCGCCGCCCGGTCCGCTGACGGTGTGTTTGACCGAATTATCGGTCTCGAAGAACCGGTGGAAGCCGAGCTTCTCCAATTCTCGCCGCAGGTCCGGCACGGGATAGTCCGGCAGCAGGACCGTCGCGTCCTTGTTGACGTGATCGACGAGATGTTTCGCGTCGAAATGATCGCGATGTAGGTGGGAGACATAGAGGAAATCGCAATCGCCCAGCTCGTCCCAGTCGAGCTGGGTGTTGTCGGGGAAGGGGAACCACGACCCGAAGTACGCGGGATTGACCCAGGGATCGCAGAGGATCGACCCGGCCGCGGTGCGGATGTGGAAGCCTGCGTGTCCGACGCTGGTGATCTGCACGAGCTGTTTTCCTCCTGACCGTTACCAGCCATCAAGGGTAGTGCCCCGCGTGGAAACGCAGGCCGCCGCCTCCGGGCGGGCTACGGCGAGATATCTCCGATGCAGTAGCCGTCCGGACCCTGGGCCAAGGTGAACGTTCGGGTCTTGGTTGTTCCGGTCGAATCGGTGACCGGCACGTCGACGGTGATGTATTCGGCACCGAGTTGGTCGGAGCTGATTTCCTGACCGTCGAATTCGGTGACACCGGTGAGCCTACCCGGGTTGTTCGCCAGCGGCGCGCGGGTCGGCGACCCGGTGTCCTGCGGATCCCACGTCGCCGCGGCGGCCTTGCAGACCAGCGGGTAGTCACCTTCTTTGTCGGCCGCGTCGAGCGGTTCGCCCACGAATCGAGCGAGGTAACGGCGCACCGTATGCCTGGCATCGGCGTCGTTGTAGCCGATTTCGGTGCCCGCGGGAAACACCCGGGGGCAGGCGTATCCGGTGTGGATGAGATCGCGTTCGACGGTGACGGTGGTGGCGCGGTTCTTCCAGGTGACGGTGTCCGCGCTGACGGTCCCCGGCTGGGCGAGCGCGCTCAGGATCGTCTGTTTGCTCTGGTACATCCCGGTGACGTTGGCCGGAGCCATATTCCAGCATTTGGCCTGGAGTTCGGTGCTCGTGGCGGTCTCGAGGTCGGCGGCCCAGCGGCGCACGGCGACCGCGGCGTCGGGCAGTCCGGGCACCGCGCCGACCGGCGGGGCGTCCTCGGGCGGCGGCGGCAGCGCGACGGTGGTCGGGGCCTGCGTCGTCGGGACCGCGGCCGACGTGGTGCTGATCGCCTCGGTGCGCACCGGGGCCGGATCATCGACGGGGATACCGGAGACCGAATCACACGCGGTCAGCACGAACGCGGTCACCGCGACGCCGCCGATCACCGTCATCCGCGCGAGGACGGATAATCCGCCGGGGCCACATCGCGCGGTTCGGTCGTGCTCACGCGATAGCGGTCGGGCGCGTTCCACTTCGACGATCCTCTTTCGTTGAATACCGGGGTCGAAGACATTCCCGTTTCCGGTCCGTGGCGACGCCTCTGCCGGAGGGGGATGGTCTGCGACTACGCTAGCGGAATTGTGGAACCCGTATACCGCACGATCATCGGGCTGGCCCGGACCGTCTTCTTCGCCGAAGGCCTGAAGTTCACCGTTGTGGGTGATGAACATATCCCCGCCTCGGGTGGTGCCGTGCTCGCGGTCAACCACACCGGGTACATGGACTTCACCTACGCCGGTCTGCCGGTCCGCACCCCCAAGCGCTATATCCGTTTCATGGCCAAGAAGGAGGTGTTCGACAACTCCGTCTCCGGCCCGATCATGCGGGCGCTCAAGCATATTCCGGTCGACCGTGGCGCGGGCGCCGATTCCTACAAGGCCGCGGTGGATTACCTGCGTCGCGGCGAGTTGGTCGGGGTGTATCCGGAGGCGACGATCAGCCGCAGTTTCGAGATCAAGGAATTCAAGTCGGGTGCGGCCCGCATGGCGATCGAGGCCGACGTGCCGATCATCCCGATCGTGATCTGGGGTGCGCAGCGGGTGTGGACCAAGGGGTTCCCGAAGCGACTGGGCCGCACCAATACTCCGATCTCCATCGCGGTGGGCGCGCCGATCCCGCCGTACGAACCCGCCGCCGAGCTGACCGCGCAATTGCGCGTCACCATGCAGGGGCTGCTCGCCGATCTCCAGAAGGACTACGCACACGAGCCGGGCGCCTACTGGGTGCCCGCCCGCCTGGGTGGTAGCGCGCCGACGCTGGAGGAGGCCGATGCCATGGACGCCGCCGAGGCCGCGGAACGGGCAGCGGCGAAGGCCACCCGCGAGGAACGGGAGTAGGCGCCGCCCGGTCGCGGGGTGTTCGCGCACGCTGTCGGCGCGGGCAGATCGCCACGGAAGAATCCGGTCGGCGCCACACCCATCAGCGCCTTGAAATCCGCCGCCATATGGGATTGGTCGTAGTAACCGCTGTCGGCGGCGATCTGCGCCAGCGGCGTGCCCGCGACCCGCGTGATGACATGGCGGACGCGTCCGATGCGGGCGAAGAGTTTGGGGGAGACCCCGATCTCGGCGGTGAACAGATTCCGTAGTTGACGTTCGCTGACCGACAACTCGGCGGCCGACGCGTGGACCGCTGTCGAACCGGACAGCGCCGCGGTCGCCGCGCGCAGCAGACCGCGTCTGGCGTCGACGGCACGGTCCTCGGAGATCCGTTTCGGCAGTTCGGCCGCGAGGAAGGCGAAGATCTCGTCTGCGTCCAGCCCGGCGAGGTCGTCGGCGAGTTCGGCCGCGACCCCCGGCAGTTCGCCGAGGCGCAAGATCCGGTCGGTCAACTCGACCGCGGGCACCCCGAGCAACTGCCCGACCGCGCCCGGCGCGATTCGTACCCGCGTGCAACTCGCGGGCCGGTCGGTGACCGAATAGCTCGCGCGGGTCCGCGGACCGATGACCAGCGCCTCGCGACGACCGCCGGTCTCCGCGCGCAGCACGATCGTGGTCGCGGCCTGCGGAATGTGGGTGAACGAGCCGGAGAGGTCGGTGCCCGCGGGGATGCGGGCCAGTTCGGTGAACCACGGTCGCAGCGATTCCGGCGCGGAGATCGCCTGTTCGGCGAGGTCGTCGGCGAGTATCGGGGTCGGCGGCGCGAAGGTGGTCACCCGACCACTGTAGGCACGCGGTGACCTCGGTGTCCGTGCCGAAATTTCCTAGAGAACGCCGGAATCCGGGACCAGGCTCGTCACCATGATTCTGGTTACCGGTGCCACGGGCACCATCGGCAGTGAGATCGTCCGGCAGGCCTCGGCCCGGGAAATTCGGGTGCGTGCGGTGACACGCGACCCCGGGCGCGCGAACGTCCCGGCCGGGGTGGAGGTCGTCCGGGGCGACTACCACGATCGGGCCTCGATGGCGGCGGCCATGGCAGGCGTGGACGCGGTGTTCCTGGTCGGGGTACTCGGCCCGGACGACGCGCAGGTGGACAGGGACCTCGTTCACACCGCCCGCGAGGCGGGAGTCGGCCGCGTGGTCAAACTGTCGGCCATCGGCACCGGCGAACCCGGCCTCGGCGATTTCAGCACCTGGCACCTGCCCGGTGAGAACGCGGCGCGCGAGAGCGGGCTCGAATGGACCGTGCTGCGTCCGTCGTCGTTCGCCTCCAACACCCTGAGCTGGGCCGACCCCATCCGCGCCGGTCAGCCGGTTCCCAACCTGACGGGTGCGGGCACCCAGGGCGTCATCGATCCACGCGATATCGCCGCCGTCGCCATCGAGGCGCTGCGCTCCCCGGCCCACACCGGGCGGATCTACACGTTGACCGGGCCGGAACTGCTCGGTGCCGCCGACCAGGCGGCCGCGCTGGCCGAGGTTCTCGGTCGCCGGATCGAGGTCGTCGATATCGAGGAGTCGGACGCACGCGCGCATATGGTCGAGGCGGGGATGACGCCGGAATACGTGGAGGGGGCGCTCGCGGGACAGGCCTATGTCCGCGCCGGGGGTAACGCGGTACTCACCGAGGACGTGCGGCAGGTGCTCGGTCGGCCGCCGCGGCGGTACGCGGAGTGGGTGACCGAGCACGCGCACGTTTTCGCCGGTACGGCGCAGCCCGTGCCCCGATAACCGGGTCGTCATACGAAAGGTGCCTTGACCGGAGAGTTCTGTCACAGGGACCGTCGTTCCGCATGACCGTTGGGGCGCGCGGCGGGTGTGCGCGGACCGTCCGCCGCGCCGCTTCGCGTCCATCTGGCTCGCGTCGGCACGGTCGGGTATGCCCGATATTCGCGTCGGGCAAACTCCTGGCCGATCGGTCCGAACGGGTGTCGCCCATGCCGCCCACCTTCGGCGCAGCCGGTGGTCACGTCCCGGCAGGAGAGCTCTCACCTGCGGATTTCCGGTTTGTGTCGGTGGTCGACTAAAGTTCACGTTCGCACGATGACGCGGTTCCGGTAACCGGATGCCCGTCGAGTGCGTGCGGATGTAGCGCAGCTGGTAGCGCATCACCTTGCCAAGGTGAGGGTCGCGAGTTCGAATCTCGTCATCCGCTCTCTTTCTCCACACCCCGGCGCGGCGGCGCGCCGATGCCACCGCTCATCAGCATGGATTCCGGCTGTGTTCGCTGGAGAAGCCGCGAAACTTCCGGCAACCCGACTACTGTGCGGGACCGGACCGAATTCGAGGGTTCAGCAACCGGTCGGCCGGGTACCTCGTCAGCGAATCGGTCTCGAATTCATCGTTCTCTCGAGACGTAGGAGGGTTTCCGTGGCCAAGGTCGACGCGATGCGGCTGTCGAACGTGCTGGGCATCGATCTGCCCAAAGCCGTCCTGCGCCTACGAAACGAATGCCGCCCCGGTGAGTCCGAACACGACGCCTGCCTGCGCATCATCGCCAGCGAGGGGCCGGGGGCGGCCACCACCGAATTCCGCCGCGTCGCCCGCTAGACGGGCTCGACGCACGGTTCGATCCGCCGCGTTCGCGGGCTTCGTGTCCGGGCGCGCCGCGTTCGGTCGGCTGCCGTCGAGGGGCTGGTTCCGCGAATCGGCGCGTCGAGGTCCGCCCTGCCCCTCACCTCGGCGATCAGCGGTGGGGGTTCGCGTCTCGTTAGAGTGATCGGTCAGGTCCGTCTCGCGGATTTCGTCGGCGACTCGCGGTGCGTGGAAGGAGGACGGTCATGCCCGGAGCGACCAGGGGCCGCGCGAATACCGACGCGGAATCCGGCGACGCGCGTGCCAGGTTGGTCGCGGCGGCTGTCGAGTTCTTCGCGCGTAAAGGGTTTCACGCCACCACCACCCGCGATATCGCGACCGCCGCGCATATGAGCCCGGCCGCGCTGTACGTGCACCACCCCTCGAAAGAGGATCTGCTCTACATCATCTCCCGTGACGGTCACCAGCAGACGTTGCGGCTGGTGCGCGGCGCCGTCGCGGTGTCGCCGGACCCGGCCGTGCAGTTGGCGACCATCGCCGATCGTTTCGCCGAGCACCACGCCACCCATCACGAGACGGCGCGCATCGTCAATTACGAGCTGACGGCGTTGTCCCCGGATCACCTCGACGAGATCACCGCGATCCGTCGTGCGATCGAGGCCGAGGTCAGGGCTGTCGTCGAACGCGGTGTCGCCGCCGGGGTCTTCGATACTCCCGATATCGCGATGACGGCCATGGCATTGCTTTCCCTCGGGGTCGATGTCTCGCGGTGGTATCGCGACGACGGCACCTGGACCCCGGAACGGATCGGGACCTACTACCGCTCGCTGGCATTGCGGATCGTCGGTTCGCGGGCCTCCTGAACCCGGCGGGCCGTATCGGTGCCGGTACGGCCGTCGCGACCGCCGCCCCCTTGACGCCCGATCGGGTTTGAGCCACCCTCTAGAGGTCTAAGCAAGCGCTTAGTCAGTCGCCGCCGGATCGACTGTCCCGAACCCCATCGAACGGAGATTGATGTGAAAGCCTGGCAGATTACGCGCCTGGGGGAACCCGGTGACGTGCTCGAACTCGCCGATCTGCCGGACCCGCAGCCGGAACCGGGTCGGCTCGTCGTCCGGGTACTCGCCGCGGCCGCGAATTTCCCCGATGTGCTGATGTGCCGGGGCCACTATCAGATCCGGCCGGAGTTGCCCTTCACGCCCGGTGTCGAACTGTGCGGTGAGATCGTTGCCGTCGGGTCCGGTGTCACCGGATTCGCGGTCGGCGATCGCGTCATCGGCACCGCGTCCCTGCCGCACGGCGGTTTCGCCGAGATGGCCGTGATGGACGCCGCCGACGCCCAGCCCGCCCCGCCGACTCTCGATGACGCCGCGGCCGCCGCATTCCATATCGCCTACCAGACGGGCTGGTTCGGGCTGCATCGCCGGGCGGCGCTGCGCCGTGACGAGACGCTGCTGGTGCACGCCGCGGCGGGCGGGGTCGGCAGTGCGGCGGTCCAGCTCGGCAAGGCGGCCGGTGCGCGGGTGATCGCGGTCGTCGGCGGGCCCGACAAGGTCGAGGTCGCGCGCGGACTCGGCGCGGATATCGTGGTCGACCGCAGCCAGGAGGATTTCGTCGACGTGGTGCGCGAGGCCACCGGCGGTCGCGGCGCGGATGTCATCTACGACCCGGTCGGCGGGGACAGCTACGACCGGTCCACCAAATGCGTCGCCTTCGAGGGCCGGATTCTCGTGGTCGGATTCGCCGCGGGCCGGATTCCGGCGCCCGCGCTGAATCACGCGCTGGTGAAGAACTATTCGATCGTCGGCCTGCACTGGGGTCTGTACAAGCAGAAGGATCCGGCGTCGGTCTGGGACTGCCATCTCGAGCTGACCGCGCTGGCGGAATCGGGTGCGCTCGCGCCGTTGATCGGGGCGAAACTCGCCCTGGCCGACGTCCCCGACGGTCTGACCAGGCTCGCCGAGGGTCGCACGGTGGGGCGCGTCGTCTTCCAGCCCTGATTCGAAACCCGCCGACCCGCGGTAGGGGTTGACCGTCGGTGTCGGCGGGTCCGGTTCCTCAGCTCGCGGTGGAGCGGAAACCGCGCAGTCGCAGGCTGTTGCTGACCACGAACACCGAGGAGAACGCCATCGCCGCACCGGCGAGCATGGGGTTCAGCAGGCCCGCCATCGCCAGCGGGATGGCGGCCACGTTGTAGGCGAAGGCCCAGAACAGGTTTCCCTTGATGGTGGCCAACGTGCGGCGCGACAGTCGGATCGCGTCCGCGGCCGACCGCAGATCGCCGCGCACCAGGGTGAGATCACCGGCTTCGATGGCGACATCGGTGCCGGTGCCCAGCGCCAGACCCAGATCCGCGCCCGCCAGCGCCGCCGCGTCGTTGACACCGTCACCGACCATGGCGACGACCTTGCCTTCGCTCTTCAGCCGGGTGATCACCGCCAGTTTGTCCTCGGGCAGTACCTCGGCGATCACCTCGTCGATACCGACCTGGTCCGCGATGGCGCGGGCCGCCGCGGCGTTGTCCCCGGTGAGCATGATCGGGGTGAGACCGAGCGCCTTCAACTGCGCGACGGCTTCGGCCGAGGTCGGTTTCACCGCGTCCGCGACGACCAGCACGCCGCGCGCGCGACCGTCCCAGCCGACCGCGACCGCGGTCTTCCCCTCGGATTGCGCCGTGTTCAGCGCGTGTTCCAGTGCGGGACCGAGTTCCAGCGACCAGTCGGCGAGCAGCCGCGGCCTGCCGACGAGCACCGCGTGCCCGTCGACGACGCCCTGCACCCCGAGTCCCTCGATATTCGAGAAATCCTCGACCGCGCGCAGCGTGCCCGTTTTCTCCCGCGCGCCAGCGGCGATGGCGCGCGCGATCGGATGTTCGGAGGAATCCTCCAGCGCGCCCGCGAGGGCGAGTACCTCGGTGACGTCCTCGCCTTCGGCGGCGACCACGTCGAGCAGGGTCATCCGGCCGGTGGTGACGGTGCCGGTCTTGTCGAGGACGACGGTATCGACGCGCCGCGTCGACTCGAGCACTTCGGGCCCCTTGATCAGGATGCCGAGTTGCGCGCCGCGCCCGGTGCCGACCATCAGCGCGGTCGGCGTGGCCAGCCCGAGGGCACACGGACAGGCGATGATCAGCACGGCCACCGTCGCGGTGAACGCCGCCGCCACCGAACCGCCGGTGCCGAGCCAGAATCCGAGTGTCGCGACCGCGAGCGCGATCACCACGGGGACGAAGATCCCGGAGATCCGGTCGGCCAGCCGCTGGGCCTGGGCCTTACCGGTCTGTGCTTCCTCGACCAGGCGGGCCATCTGGGCGAGCTGGGTATCGGAGCCGATGCGGGTGGCGCGCACCACGATCCGGCCGCCGACATTGACGGTCGCGCCGACCACGGCGTCGTCGGGACCGACCTCGACGGGCACCGACTCGCCGGTCAGCATGGACGCGTCGATAGCGGACGACCCCTCGACGACGGTGCCGTCGGCCGCGATCTTCTCGCCGGGACGGACGACGAATTCGTCGCCGACTGCCAGTTGTTCGATCGGAATACGCTGTTCGACAGCGCCGTTCGGTCGCCTGTCGGTGCTGGTCGAGACAACCCCGGTGCTGCTCGGGGTGTGGCCCGCGCGATGAGAATCGCCTGCGCTGCGGGAGTCGCCCACGCTGTGAGAGTCACCTGCGCTGTGAGAATCGCCGGCGCGACGGAGGACCGAGACCTCCTTGGCCCCGAGTTCGAGCAGCGCCCGTAGCGCCGCGCCCGCCCTGCGCTTGGACCTGGCTTCGAAATACCGCCCGGCTAGGATGAACGTGGTGACGCCCGCGGCGGCTTCCAGATAGATGCTGCCGGTGCCGTCCATCCGCGCGATGGTGAATTCGAACGGATGCTTCATACCGGGTGTTCCCGCGGTGCCGAAGAACAGCGCGTAGAGCGACCAGCCGAACGCGGCGAGCGTTCCCATCGACACCAGGGTGTCCATGGTGGCCGCGCCGTGGCGCAGATTGGTCCAGGCGGCCCGGTGGAACGGTAGCGCGCCCCAGACCACGACCGGCGCGGCCAGCGTCAGCGACAGCCACTGCCAGTTGTCGAATTGCAGTGCCGGGATCATCGCCATGGCGATGACGGGGACGGTCAGCACGATCGAGATCAGCAGCCTGGTGCGCAATGCCGCGCTCGGGTCGTCCGCGTCGGTGTCCTCGGTCGGGGCGTCGACCTTCGGCGCGGGTAGCGCGGCGGTGTAACCGGCCTGCTCGACGGTCGCGATCAGCTGTTCCGGGGAGATGTCACCGGTGACGTCGACGCGGGCCTTCTCGGTCGCGTAGTTCACGCTCGCGGTCACGCCGTCGAGCCGGTTCAGCTTCTTCTCGATGCGGGCAGCGCACGACGCGCAGGTCATACCGCCGATCACCAATTCGACCCGTTCGGGTGCGGTCGGTTGTGTCGGGGCGATCATCGTGGGCTCCGTTCTGCGGGTCAACGGGTGCATTGTCGCTGGTAACGGCATCAGTGCGGGTGGGAGGGGGCGGAAGTGGCCCCGTGAGAGG
>NZ_JAFMPL010000112.1:0-27093 GCF_019038455.1 Nocardia noduli | reverse complement strand
GCGCCGCCGCGAGCGGTCAGCAGGGTGGTGAGGAGTTGCGATTCGTTCTTCTGGCTGGCGGCCATTCCCGCCGCGAGGGTGCGCACGGCGGTCGTTTCGGCGTGATCGGCGGCGTATTCGATCATGGTGAGACCGCCCTGGTGGTGGCGCAGCATGAGTCGCAGGAACATCGGGTCCAACTCGGCGGGGGTGGCCTGACGCAGGGCGGCGAGTTCGGCGGCGGTGGCCATGCCCGGCATGGTCGACGTCGGGCCGTTCATGGTGTGGTTGTCGGTGCCGCCGTGGTCGTGACCGCCACCGCGGGTGTCGGTCATCCAGCCCATGTAACCGTCGAGGCCCTGGGCCGGCTTGCCCCAGAGTTGGAGCCAGCCCTGCATGCGACCGATCTGGGCCTGCTGGGTGGTCATGATGTCGTAGGCGATCCTGCGCACGTCGGGATCGGTGGAACGCATCAGGGCGATGCCCGCCATCTCGACCGCTTGCGCGTGATGGGCCGACATGTCCTGGGTGAAGCCGATGTCGACGGTTCCGGGATCGGGTTCGGCGGAACCGTCGAGCGGGATGCGGGCCAGGGTGCCGATGGCGAAGCCGATGAGGATGGCCCCGATCGCGCCGATGATCAGCAGCGCGGTCCGCTGGGTGCGGAACTGTTCGCGCATTCCGGTGTCAGAGGTTTCCGACAGTGCGGCGACGTCCTCCGATCCCGAATCACCGGGGTCCACCTCGGAGCCGGGGCGATCCGGCTCCGAGGCGTCGGGCGATGATCCCACTACTGTCCCTGCTGGGGCTGCGGCGCCAGTCCGGTCGGCAGTGACGGCACACCGGGGATGTTCGGCATCGCGGGAACCCCGCCACTACCGCTCAGCTCAGCCGGGTCGGTGACGATGCCGGAGCCGTCCATCGGCACGGCGCCGGGGCCGACGGGGGACGGGTCGAACGGCGACGGGTTCTCGCGGTCGAAGTACGGGTTGGAGCAGTCGGCGCCGACCTCGGGGTACACGCCGTAGGGATTCTGGCGCAGCGCGGTGATGAACTGGTTGATCCGCTTGTCGTCGGGGCTGTCCAGTTTCAGCTGGTGACCCCAGGACTGCAACGAGATCGCCTTGTCGAGTCCCGGATAGGGCGACATCAGCGTGTACGCCTTGCCCTCGACCTTCTTGCTCAGCGTCTCGACGCCCGAAGCGTCGACCTTGTCCGGGTTGTAGGCGATCCAGACCGCGCCGTGTTCGAGCGAGTGCACGGCGTTCTCGGAACGGATCGCCTTGCCGTAGACGACACCGGTGCACGCCGCCCACGCCGAATCGTGGGGTCCGCCGAAGGGCGGGGTCTGGTCGTAGGCCACCCGCTGGGTCGGCTCGACATGCTTGCCCGCGCCCTGCGCGTAGTCCTTCTTCAGCACACCCTCGATCTGGTCGGAGGGGTCCTTCTTCTGCGCGCTCGGCGTGAATTTCTCCAGGTCGGCCTGGTCGCGGTATTTCGGGACCAGGCTGTATGCCAGGGCGCCGATCAATGCGATGATCACCACGGCCCCGCCGATGGCCATCCACGGGATCTGGCGCTTCCCCGGAAGCCGGCTCTTGCCGCCGCCCCCTTTTTTGAGGGAGGGCGAGCCCTTCCCTGCGGCTCGGACGGCCTTGGCCGACTTCGAGGCATTGCTACTCGACATCGCTCGTGTGCTCTCTCGACGTGATGATTGCGCTGTGCTGCGTGGTGCCCACCCGAAGGTGTTCACCTGCCCAGACCATAGGATAGAGACTCGTGACTCCAGCTGACCTTGCAGACCTCCTCCGCGCGATCGCCGCGAAGGTGCTCGCCGAACGTGGACTGGACCCCCAGGTCCTCCCCGACGAGGTCACTGTCGAGCGTCCGCGTAATCCGGAACACGGTGACTATGCCACGAATGTGGCGCTTCAGGTCGGGAAGAAGGCGGGCGCGAACCCGAGGGAGCTGGCGGGCTGGCTGGCCGAAGCGCTGGCCGCCGCGGACGATATCGCCTCGGCCGAGGTCGCCGGTCCCGGCTTCCTGAATATCCGTCTCGCCGCCGCCGCGCAGGGGGCGATCGTGACGAAGGTGCTGGCCGCGGGCACGGCGTACGGAACCGGTGACGCGCTGGCCGGTACCGCGATCAATCTGGAATTCGTCTCCGCGAATCCGACCGGGCCGATCCACCTGGGCGGTACCCGGTGGGCGTCCGTCGGCGACGCTCTCGGCCGCATCCTGGCCGCGCAGGGTGGCGATGTCACCCGCGAGTACTACTTCAACGACAACGGCGCGCAGATCGACCGGTTCGCGAACTCGCTCGTCGCCGCCGCCACCGGCGCGCCGACCCCGGAGGACGGTTACGCGGGCGCCTACATCACCGAGATCGCCGCGACGCTGCTCGCCGCGCATCCGGACGCGCTGACCCTGCCGGAGCCGCGGCGTCACGAGCTGTTCCGGCGCGAGGGCGTCGAGTTGATGTTCACCCACATCAAACAGACCCTGCACGATTTCGGCACCGATTTCGACGTGTACTTCAACGAGAGTTCGCTGTTCGCCTCCGGTGCGGTCGAGAAGGCCGTCGAGGAGTTGAAGACCTCGGGCAATCTGTACGAGAAGGACGGCGCCTGGTGGATCGCCAGCACCGAATACGGTGACGACAAGGACCGCGTCGTCATCAAGAGCGACGGCACCTCCGCCTACATCGCCGGTGATATCGCCTACTTCCAGAACAAGCGGGCCCGCGGCTTCGATCTGTGCATCTACATGCTCGGCGCCGATCATCACGGATACATCGGCAGGCTCAAGGCCGCCGCGGCCGCGTTCGGCGACAACCCCGACACCGTCGAGGTGCTCATCGGCCAGATGGTGAATCTGGTGAAAGACGGTGTCGCCGTGCGGATGAGCAAGCGCGCGGGCACGGTCGTCACACTCGACGATCTGGTCGAGGCGATCGGCGTCGACGCCGCCCGCTATTCGCTGGTTCGTTCGTCGGTCAACTCCAGCATCGATATCGATCTGGATCTGTGGACCAAACAGAACAACGAGAATCCGATCTACTACGTCCAGTACGCGCACGCGCGCACCTGCCGCATCATCGACAACGCGTCGGCCTTCGATTTCCCATCCGTCGCACCGGATTTCGCGCTGATGAGTTCGGATCGGGAGGGTGAGCTGATTCGCACCATCGGGGAATACCCGCGCGTGGTGACCAGCGCTGCCGAGATGCGCGAACCGCACCGGGTCGTGCGCTACCTGGAGGAACTGGCCGGGGCCTATCACCCCTTCCAGTCCGACGACGACATGCGGGTACTGCCTCGGGGTGAGGAGCCGGTCAGCGCGCTCAACGCCGCGCGGCTCGAACTGGTCAAGGCGACCCGTCAGGTGCTGGCGAACGGTCTCGGACTGCTGGGTGTCAGCGCACCGGAGCGAATGTGAGTGCGTCACTGTCGAGTCGCGCGAGCGCGCTCGCTGATCTCAGGAAGGAAGCACGGTGAGTGCTCATCCCGCCGGACCCCGGCACGCCGAAATCCCGCACGCCCCGAATCTGGCCGAGCGGCCTTCGGATCCGAGGCAGATGATCGACCTGCCCGCGAACGTCTGGCCCCGCAACGCCTCCCGTGACGACGACGGCGCGGTGCGGTTCGCGGGCGTGCCGGTGCGGGATCTGGCCGCCGAGTACGGAACCGCGCTGTTCGTCGTCGACGAGGACGATTTCCGCTCCCGCTGCCGCGATATGGTGCGCGCTTTCGGGCCCGACGCGCGGGTGCACTACGCCTCCAAGGCATTCCTGTGCGGCGAGATCGCCCGCTGGATCCGCGACGAGGGCTTGTCGCTGGACGTCTGCTCCGGCGGCGAGTTGGCGATCGCCCTGCACGCCGGCTTCCCCGCGCAGCGAATCGCGTTGCACGGCAACAACAAATCGGTGGACGAACTGGAAACCGCGGTGCGCGCCGGTGTCGGCCACGTGGTGGTCGACTCGCTGATCGAGATCGAGCGTCTCGAGGCGGTCGCGGGCGCGGCCGGGGTGGTGCAGGACGTGCTGGTACGCGTCACCGTCGGTGTGGAAGCCCATACACACGAATACATCTCGACCGCGCACGAGGATCAGAAGTTCGGTTTCTCCATCGCGGGCGGCGACGCGATGGAGGCGCTCGCGCTGGTCTTCGAGGCGAAGAACCTGCGACTGGTCGGCCTGCACAGCCATATCGGATCGCAGATCTTCGAGATCGACGGATTCGAGATCGCGGCCCGTCGCATGCTCGGCCTGCTGCGCGACGCCATCGACAAATTCGGCGCGGAACGCACCGCGCAGATCTCGATTCTGGATCTCGGTGGCGGACTGGGTATTTCGTACCTGCCCAACGACAATCCGCCGCCGCTGGACGAGTTCGCGGCCAAACTGCGCGGGCTCGTCGAAGCGGAGGCCGCCTACGCGGGCCTGCCGACGCCGAAGATCGCGGTCGAACCGGGTCGCGCCATCGCCGGTCCAGGCACGGTCACCCTCTACGAGGTCGGCACCATCAAGGACGTCTCCCTCGACGGCGGACTGCGCAGGCGTTACGTCAGCGTCGACGGCGGCATGAGCGACAACATCCGCCCTGCGCTGTATCAGGCGGACTACGATTGCCGTCTGGTCTCGCGCTCGTCGGAGGCCCAGCCGGTCGTCGCGCGCGTGGTCGGAAAACATTGCGAGAGCGGCGATATCGTCATTCGTGACACCTGGATGCCCGCCGATGTCGGCCCGGGCGACCTGATCGCGGTGGCCGCCACCGGCGCGTACTGCTACTCGATGTCCAGCCGCTACAACCAGTTGACCCGCCCGGCGGTCGTCGCCGTCCGTGACGGGCAGCCGCGGCTGATCCTGCGCCGGGAAACGGTCGCAGATCTGCTCAGCCTGGAGGTGCAACAGTCATGACCGCAGTGGCCAAGAACGGTAACTGGGGAGCGGATCGACCGCTCGGCGTCGCTGTCCTCGGTATGGGCAATGTCGGCACCGAGGTGGTGCGGATTCTGCGCGACCACGCCGAGGACCTGCGCTCGCGCGTGGGCGCGCCGGTGGTGCTGCGCGGTGTCGCCGTGCGCGATCTCGCCAAGGATCGCGGGCTGCCCGCCGAACTGCTCACCACCGACGCGGACGCGCTCGTCGCCCGCGACGACGTCGACCTCGTGGTCGAGGTGGTCGGCGGTATCGACCCGGCCCGCCGCCTCATCCTCGCCGCGCTGAACGCGGGCAAATCCGTGGTGACCGCGAACAAGGCGCTGCTGGCCGACTACACCGGCGAGCTCGCCGCGGCCGCCGAACGCAACCGCGCCGACCTCTACTTCGAGGCCGCCGTCGCCGGTGCGATCCCGGTGGTGCGTCCGCTGATCCAGTCGCTGTCCGGCGATCGGGTCAACCGTGTCGTCGGCATCGTCAACGGCACCACCAATTTCATCCTCTCCGCGATGGACGAGACCGGCGCCGACTATTCGGCGACGCTGGCCGAGGCCACCCGCCTCGGTTACGCCGAAGCCGATCCGACCGCCGACGTCGAGGGTTACGACGCCGCGGCCAAGGCCGCGATCCTGGCCTCGCTGGCCTTCCACACCCGGGTCACCGCCGCCGACGTCTACCGCGAGGGCATCTCGAGGATCAACGCCGAGGACCTGGAAACGGCCTCGGCGGTGAACTGCACGGTCAAACTGCTCGCCATCTGTGAGCGGGTGGGTGCGGGACCGGGGGAGCCCACCCCGTCCGAGGGTGGCAAGGAGCGCATCTCGGTGCGCGTCTATCCGGCGCTCATTCCTCGCAAACATCCGCTGGCGGCCGTCAGCGGCGCGTTCAACGCGGTCGTGGTGGAAGCGGAGAACGCCGGACGGCTCATGTTCTATGGTCAGGGCGCGGGCGGCGCTCCGACCGCGTCGGCGGTACTCGGCGATCTGGTCATGGCGGCCAGGAACAAATTCTTCGGTGGCCGCGCTCCCGGTGAATCGGTTTATGCTGAGCTACCGATCGCGCCGATCGGCGATACGCCCACTCGCTACCACGTGAATCTCCAGGTCGAAGATGTCCCGGGGGTCCTGGCGAAGGTCGCGGGCGAATTCGCCAACCACGGCGTCAGCATTTCCACCGTGCGCCAGGAAGGGCACGGCGAGGGTGCGCGCCTGGTCGTCGTCACCCATCACGCGGTGGAGTCGGCGCTCGCGGATACCGTCGCCGCTCTCGCGGAGATGACATCCGTCACCAATGTGACCAGCGTTCTGAGATTGGAAGGCACCGAGGAATGAGTACCGGTATCGGGCAGCAGGGCGGGAAGGCGATCGCCCCGCAAGCCGGCGTGCATTCGCGCTGGCCTGGTTTGATCGCGGCCTACCGCGATCGTCTGCGGGGTGCGGCCGACTGGGAGCCGGTGACCCTGTTCGAGGGCGGCACCCCCTTGGTGCCCGCGCCGTACCTGTCCGAGCTGACCGGCTGCGAGGTGTACCTCAAGGTCGAGGGTGCGAATCCGACCGGTTCCTTCAAGGACCGCGGCATGACGATGGCGATGACCGACGCCAAGTACCGCGGCCAGAAGGCGGTGCTGTGCGCGTCCACCGGCAACACCTCGGCATCGGCGGCGGCGTACGCCACCCGGGCCGGGATGAGCTGCGCGGTACTGATCCCGCAGGGCAAGATCGCGATGGGCAAACTGGCCCAGGCCGTCATGCTCGGCGCGAAGATCATCCAGGTCGACGGCAATTTCGACGACTGCCTCGAATTGGCCCGCAAGGTGACCTCGGACTTTCCCGAGGTCGGCCTGGTGAATTCGGTGAACCCGGCGCGGATCGAGGGGCAGAAGACCGCCTCGTTCGAAATCTGCGACGTACTCGGTCGAGCGCCGGACGTGCACGCGCTGCCCGTCGGCAACGCGGGCAACATCACCGCCTACTGGCGCGGTTACCGCGAGTACTACGCCGACAACATCACCACCGGTCTGCCGCGCATGCTCGGCGTGCAGGCGGCCGGGGCCGCGCCGCTGGTCAACGGCGCACCGGTCTCGAATCCCGAGACCATCGCGACCGCCATCCGGATCGGCGCGCCCGCCTCGTGGAACGGTGCGGTCGAGGCCAAGGAACAGTCCGGCGGCGCTTTCCGGGCGGCCACCGACGACGAGATCCTCGAGGCGTACCGCCTGGTCGCCGCGCACGAGGGCGTCTTCGTCGAACCCGCGTCCGCGGCCAGCGTCGCGGGTGTGCTCGCGGCGCACAAGGACGGCTGGCTCGGCACCGGGCTGACCATCGTGTGCACCGTCACGGGTAACGGCCTGAAGGATCCCGACACCGCGCTGTTGGGAATGCCGCAGGTGCAAGCGATTCCGGTCGATCCGGTCGCCATCGCCGCCGAACTCGAGCTGGCCTGAGTTGAATTCGCGCGACAGTCAAGTGGTGGCCGCGACCCTGCCCGCCGGGCTCTCGGTCACCGCGCGGGTACCCGCGTCGACGGCCAATCTGGGTCCCGGATTCGACTCGCTCGGTATGGCACTCGGCATCTACGACGAGATCGAGGTGCGCACCACCGAATCCGGTCTCACGATCCGGGTCGAGGGTGAGGGTGCCGACGACGTGCCGTGGGGCCCTTCGCATCTGGTGGTGCGGGCGATCGAGCGCGGTCTCGAATCGGCGGGTGTCTGGGCCGACGGCCTCGATGTGGTGTGCCGCAATGTGATTCCGCATTCGCGCGGACTCGGTTCCTCGGCGTCGGCCGTGGTCGGCGGACTGGCCGCGGGCTGCGCCCTCGCCGCCCGACTCGATCCGGCATTGGCCACCGACCCGGCCCGGCTGGTGCAGCTGGCCTCGGAATTCGAAGGCCACCCGGATAACGCGGCGGCCAGCGTGCTCGGCGGAATCGTGGTGTCCTGGACCGAAACCGCCGCCGAAGCGGGCGCCGAAGGCGTGGACGTACCGGATCACAGCCGGATCTACCGCGCGGTGAGACTCGATCCACATGCGTCGCTGCACCCGGTCGTGCTCATCCCCGAGGTGCGTTCGTCGACCGCGCACACCCGCGGTCTACTGCCCGAGACCGTGCCACACGGCGACGCGGCCTTCAATGTGAGCCGTGCGGCGCTGGCCGTCGTCGCGCTGACCGAGCGTCCCGACCTGCTCCTGCCCGCGACCTGCGACAAATTGCATCAGACCCAGCGCGCGCCCGCGCTGCCACTGACGACGGCCTGGATCGCCAGGCTGCGGGCCGCGGGAATCGCCGCCACCGTCTCCGGCGCCGGTCCGACCATCCTGGCCCTCGGGACCAGCGAATTCCCTGCGGATCTGCGCCGACTCGCGGTCGCGGACGGGCTCCGGGTGGTCGAACCGGGACTCGCCGACGGCGTCCGAGTCGGCTGACGGCGAGTCCGTCTTGCCGATGCTTACCGTTGCCAGCTATCCTGGGCAAGTCCGTACATCGTGCGCATCAGACGCCGGTGCTTCATCAGGGCAATCGCTCCAGCAGGCTCCAGGCTCGAGCCTCCAGGCCATGGGGGTGCTGCGTAGCTGCGCAACTGGAATGATCTCTCCCACCTTTCATAATCCGGTGGCGAAGCCGCCGGTCCGGCGGGGCAGGTGATATACGGCATCCGAGTCCGGCACGGTGCCCGGACTGCGGGACGAAACCCTCGACACAGCACACGGCAATCGAGGGAAGGAAAGGATTTCCGTGACAGATACGGACCTGCTCGCGACCCCCGGGGTGGAATCCAACCCGAGTTCCTCGGGTGGCAGCGAAAGTGACTCCGGGCAGATTTCGAAGATGAGCGAAAAAACCGACGTCGCACGATCGGGGCTGACTGGAATGTTGTTGCCGCAGTTGCGCGCGCTCGCGGGGGAACTCGGTATCCGAGGCACCTCCGGAATGCGCAAGGGCGATTTGATCGCCGCCATCAAGGAAAATCAAGCCGGAAAGCCGGCCAAGTCGGACAAGCCCGCGCGCGGCGAGGGGAAAGGTGAGCAGGCGACCCTCGATGTGACGCCGCCCGCCAAGGAAGCCGCTCCCGCGAAGGCGTCCGCACCGGTGAAGGAGAAGGCGACCGAGGTCGCGCAGACGAAATCCGCTCAGGTCGATTCGGCAGCGGTCGAATCCCCCAAGCTCGATTCCCCCAAGGCGGATTCCCCCAAGGCGGAGGCAAGGGCCGACAACGGCCGAGCCGAGACCGCGAAGGCCGACACGGGCGCCGCGGGTGGTTCGGAGACCTCCGAGGATTCCGGCCGCGAGTCGGGGCAGCGCGGCCGTGGTCGGCAGCGTCGCGGTCGTGACCAGGCTCGATCGGGCGGCGGCGAATCGGCCGATGCGCGCGGTGACGAGCCGAAGCAGGATGGTGACCAGGGCGAACGTCGTCGTGAGCGCAATCAGGGCGAACGCGGTCAGGGCGACCGTAACCAGGGTGACCGTAACCAGGGTGAGCGCGATCGAGGCGAGCGCAGCCAGGGTGACCGTAACAGCCAGGGTGACCGCAATCAGGGCGACCGCGATCGCGGTGAGCGTGGCCAGAGCGATCGCAACAGCCAGGGTGACCGCAACCAGAACGGCAGCGCGGGCCCGCGTGGCGATAATCGCGGTGCCGACCGGGGCGGCGACGACGACGAAGGCGGTCGCGGACGTCGCGGACGCCGGTTCCGGGAACGTCGTCGCGGTCGTGACCGTGAAGGCGCCCCGAGCGTCGGCGAGGCACGTGAGCTCGAGATTCGCGACGACGACGTGCTCCAGCCGGTCGCGGGCATCCTCGACGTGCTGGACAACTACGCCTTCGTTCGGACCTCGGGCTACCTGGCCGGACCGAACGATGTCTACGTGTCGATGAATCTCGTCCGTAAGAACGGCCTGCGCCGCGGTGACGCGATCACCGGTGCGGTGCGCGCCCCGCGTGACGGTGAGCAGAGCAATCAGCGGCAGAAGTTCGATCCGCTGGTGCGTCTGGACACCGTCAACGGTGGTGACCTCGAGGCGGCCAGGCGTCGTCCCGAGTTCAGCAAACTGACCCCGCTGTACCCGAATCAGCGACTGCGCCTGGAAACCCAGCCCAACAAGCTGACGACCAGGGTCATCGACCTGATCATGCCGATCGGTAAGGGCCAGCGTGCCCTCATCGTCTCGCCGCCCAAGGCCGGTAAGACGACGATCATGCAGGACATCGCCAACGCGATCGCGACCAACAACCCCGAGTGCTACCTCATGGTCGTGCTGGTCGACGAACGTCCGGAAGAGGTCACCGATATGCAGCGTTCGGTGAAGGGTGAGGTCATCGCCTCGACCTTCGACCGGCCGCCTGCGGATCACACCTCGGTCGCCGAACTCGCCATCGAGCGCGCCAAGCGCCTGGTGGAAATGGGCAAAGACGTTGTGGTGCTGCTCGACTCGATCACCCGATTGGGCCGCGCGTACAACAACTCCTCGCCCGCCTCGGGTCGTATCCTCTCCGGTGGTGTCGACTCGACCGCGCTGTACCCGCCCAAGCGGTTCCTCGGCGCGGCCCGCAATATCGAGAACGGCGGCTCGCTGACGATCATCGCCACCGCGATGGTGGAAACCGGTTCGACCGGTGACACGGTGATCTTCGAGGAGTTCAAGGGCACCGGCAACGCCGAGCTCAAGCTCGACCGCAAGATCGCGGAACGGCGGGTGTTCCCGGCGGTGGACGTCAACCCGTCCGGTACCCGTAAGGACGAGCTGCTGCTCAACCCGGACGAGGCGGCGGTGCTGCACAAGCTGCGTCGTGTGCTGTCCGGACTGGACTCGCACCAGGCGATCGATCTGCTGATCGACCGACTGAAGAAGTCCAAGAACAACCTGGAGTTCCTGATGCAGGTCAGCAAGACCGCACCGGGCGCGCTGGACGAATAACCGAACGACACCGAAAGGGCCTCGCGTACGCGGGGCCCTTTCGGTATTTCCGGCCCGGACGCGGATAAGTTCAGGAACAAACGGCGGGCGGGGGGTGTTCCTCTAGCGTACGAACGGTTCTGGCATACTGGATCGCCGTGCGTCTGTGCGTTCGCGCAGACAATCCCGCCTAGTCGGTTCCGGTTCACGCTCACACTCGTGGGCGACCCGGCGACCAATATCGAGAGGACATCCATGAAGGCAGGAATCCACCCCACCTACGTCGACACCACCGTCGTCTGTGGTTGCGGTAATACCTTCCAGACTCGCAGCACCAAGGAGTCGGGACACATCACCGTCGAGGTCTGCTCGCAGTGCCATCCGTTCTACACGGGTAAGCAGAAGATCCTCGACACCGGTGGCCGTGTCGCCCGCTTCGAGGCTCGCTACGGCAAGCGCGCGGGCAAGAAGGCCGAAGCCGAAGCCGACGCCAACTAGCTTCCCCGCCGACGCCCGGTCCTGCATCGCAGGCCGGGCGTCGGTGCGTTTGCAGCGGCATTCCCGGTGGCCGTGGTCTTCGCCGCCGGGCACATCTGAGAGGGAGCCCAACCCATGACGCAGCCGTCCGCGATCGATGACATTCTGGCCGAGCACGCGGGTCTGGAGATGCAGCTGGCCGATCCGGCCCTGCACAACGATCCGGGTGCGGCCCGCCGAGTCGGCAAGCGTTTCGCCGAACTCGCGCCGGTCATGGCGACCCACGGCAAACTGAGCGCCGCCCGCGACGATCTCGCGGCCGCCAAGGAACTGGCCGCCGACGATTCGTCCTTCGCCGCGGAGGTGCCCGAGCTGGAGGCCCAGGTCGTCGAGCTGGAACAGACGCTGGCCGATCTGCTTGCCCCGCGCGACCCGCACGACGGCGACGACGTGGTGCTGGAAGTGAAATCCGGCGAAGGCGGCGAGGAATCCGCGCTGTTCGCCTCCGACCTGGCCCGCATGTACGTGCGCTACGCCGAACGGCACGGCTGGAAGGTCGAGATCCTCGGTGTCACCGTCTCCGATCTCGGCGGCTACAAGGACGCGACACTGTCCATCAAGAGCCGTGACGCGACCCGCGACGGCGTCTGGTCGCGCCTGAAATTCGAAGGCGGCGTGCACCGCGTGCAGCGGGTGCCGGTCACCGAATCGCAGGGCCGGATCCACACCTCGGCGGCCGGTGTCCTGATCTACCCCGAACCCGACGAGGTCGAAGAGGTGCAGATCGACGAGACCGATCTGCGCATCGATGTGTACCGGTCCTCAGGTAAGGGCGGTCAGGGCGTCAACACCACCGACTCCGCGGTCCGCATCACCCACCTGCCCTCCGGCATCGTGGTGACCTGCCAGAACGAGCGTTCGCAGTTGCAGAACAAGGCCCGCGCCATGCAGGTGCTCGCCGCCCGGCTGCAAGCCCTCGCCGAGGAACAGGCTGATCAGGAGGCCGCCGCGGGCCGGGCCGGGCAGATCCGCACCGTCGATCGTTCCGAACGCATCCGCACCTACAACTTCCCGGAGAACCGGATCGCCGATCACCGTATCGGTTTCAAGGCACACAACCTCGACACCGTCCTCGACGGCGAGCTCGACGCGCTGCTGGACGCCCTGGCGAAAGCGGATCGCGAAGCGCGTATGTCGGGGGAGTGACCCGAATTCCATTCGGCCGAGACAAGACCAGAAGGAAAGGCGGGTGTCGGCCGATGACACGAATCGCGCTGCGTCCGGCTGTCGAAGAGGCCGCCGAGATCCTCGGGCGGGCCGGGGTGCACAGTCCCCGCGCCGACGCCGAGCTGCTGGCGGCGCATCTGCTCGGGGTGCAGCGCACCCGGCTGATCCTGGTCCCGCTGATCGAACCGGAGCAGCTCGAGCGGTATCGCGAACTGGTCGCGCGTCGCGCGCAACGCGTTCCGCTGCAACATCTGACCGGTGTGGCGGCCATGGGGGAGATCGACCTCGCGGTGGGACCGGGCGTTTTCGTCCCGCGCCCGGAAACCGAATTGCTTTTCGCCTGGGCGCTGGCCTTTCTCGAGACCCTGCCGCGCGATCATTCGCCGATCGTCGTCGACCTGTGCACCGGTTCGGGCGCCCTGGCACTCGCCATCGCGCACGCCCGTCCCGACGCGCGGGTACACGCGGTCGAACTCGACCCGGACGCGCTGGTCTGGGCGCGTCGCAATGCCGACGACCGCGCCGCCGACGGTGACACCGCGATAGCCGTGCACGCCGCCGACGTCACCGATCCGACGTTGCTCACCGAACTGAACGGCCGCGTCGACGTGGTCGTCTCCAACCCGCCCTACATCCCCGAGAACGCGGTCCTCGACCCGGAAGTCGTCGACCACGATCCGCACCGCGCCCTCTTCGGCGGGGCCGACGGGCTCGATGTGGTCCGCGGCATGGTCCCGACCATCGCCCGGCTGCTTCGTCCGGGTGGCGCGACGGCCGTCGAACACGACGATTCCAACGGCTCGACACTGGCCGCCCTGCTGAACGCCGAGGTCGGGACGTTCACCGAGGTCGTCGAACATCCCGACCTCGCGGGCCGTCCACGTTTCGTCGTCGCGCGCAGGGCGGTTTCCGTCGATCCGGCGTGATCCGGTCGCAGACCGACGCGGCGTAGACGTCGAGGTCGTCCCGCGGACACGGATGCTCGCTCGTGGAGCCGAACGGCATGATTCGGCTCCGTCGGATCGAGAACGATGGAACGTGGCACCGGTCACCGACACGGTGGGTTCGAGGCCGCGACGGCCTGATACCAGTCGTCGCCGGGTCGCGTGACAGGATGGGTGCCGTGAGTACCGTCTACGACTGCGCGGATCCCGATTCGCGTGCCGCCGGACTGGCCGCGGCCACCAGTGCACTGAAGTCAGGGCGACTCGTGGTGATGCCGACCGACACGTTGTACGGCCTCGCCGCCGACGCGTTCGATTCCGCCGCGGTGAGTTCGTTGCTGGCCGCCAAGCGCCGCGGCCGCGATATGCCGGTGCCGGTTCTGGTCGGGTCGTGGAACACCATCGATGGTCTGGTGTTCTCGGTGCGTCCGCAGGCCCGCGAACTGATCCGAGCCTTCTGGCCGGGTGGCCTGAGTCTCGTTGTGGAGCAAGCGCCTTCGCTGGCCTGGGATCTCGGCGATACCAGGGGAACGGTGATGCTGCGCATGCCGCTGCATCCGGTCGCGCTGGAACTGCTCGACAAGGTCGGGCCGCTCGCGGTGTCGAGTGCCAATGTCTCGGGGCAGCCCCCAGCCAAGACCGCGCCCGAGGCCCGCGATCAGCTCGGCGATCTGGTCGGGGTGTACCTCGACGGCGGTCGTTCCGACCATGCCGTCGCCTCTACGATCGTCGATCTCACCGCGGACCGGCCGCGCATCCTGCGCGAGGGCGCGGTGCCGGTCGAGAAGATCGCCGAAGTGCTCGGCATGGCTCCCGACGAGTTGACCAGTGCCGCTACGCGGTGAGCGGCGACCGATGCGCGAGCGCCGAACGGACCGACGGGTGATCGGGCGGTCTGCCGAATGAGTTCCATCGTTCCGTTGCGCGAGCTGCTGCTCGTCCTCTTGATCTCGGCGACGGTGACATTCCTGGCCACCGGCGGCATCCGGGTGCTCGCGATCGCCTTCGGCGCGGTCGCGGTTCCGCGTGAGCGTGACGTCCACGTCAAGCCGGTCCCGCGCATGGGCGGCGTCGGCATGTACGTCGGCCTGGTCGCGGCGGTGTTGTTCGCGCACCAATTACCCGCTCTGCGCAGGGGTTTCGATTACGCGCCGGATATCCCCGCGGTACTCGTCGCGGCGACGCTGATCGTGCTCGTCGGCATCGTCGACGACCGATGGGGCCTGGACGCGCTGACCAAATTCGCGGGGCAGGTCACCGCGGCCGGTGTGATGGCCGTGATGGGTCTGAGCTGGTACAGCATCTACAACCCGTTCACCAATTCCACGATTTCGCTCGACGCCCTTCAGGGTGGTCTGGTGACGGTCGCCGTCACCGTCACCCTCGTCAACGCGATGAACTTCGTCGACGGTCTCGACGGCCTCGCGGCCGGACTCGGGTTGATATGCGCGGCCGCGGTATTCGTGTTCGCCGTGGGTCTGATGAACGAACAGGGCGGTTCGGTCGACACCTATCCGCCCGCGCTGCTCGCCGCGGCGATGGCGGGCGCCTGTCTGGGATTCCTTCCGCACAATTTCCAGCCCGCCCGAATATTCATGGGCGATTCGGGATCGATGTTGATCGGTCTCGTGCTGGCCGCGATCTCGACGAGTGCGTCCGGCCGGATTCCGCTGCAGGGTTTCGGCCCGCGCGACATCGTCGGTCTGCTCTCACCGCTGCTGCTGGTCGGCGCCGTGATGTTCATTCCGGTGCTCGATCTCGTATTGGCGATCGTGCGCCGCGTCCGTGCCGGGGTCAGTTTCTCGACTCCGGACAAAATGCACTTGCATCATCGCTTACTACAGATCGGGCATTCGCATCGTCGCGTGGTGCTGCTCATCTATTTGTGGGTCGGCGTGCTCGCGTTCGGCGCGGTCGGGAGTTCACTGATGGACCGGAGGCTCGTCGTCCTGCTGATGGCGGGCGGGCTGGTCTTCGCGCTGGTGGTGACCGCTATTCCCGGTATGCGACGCGGGGAGCCCGCGGGCGACCAACAGCCGCACGGGTAAAGTCGGTCCACGTGAGCGAGCGGATCGACAATACGGCGTCAAGTAAAGACGCGACCGTCCAGACCGTCAGCGAGGCCCGAGCGTGAGCTTCACCCCGACCCCCGTCCCCGGTCCCGACGCGCCCCTGCGCGCGGCACTGCGTTACGGCCTGATCGGCCTCGCGGTGCTGATCGTGCTCTCGGTCGCCATCGCGACCGCCACCGCGGGTGTCGAGGGCCTCTGGGGCGCTCTGCTCGGCGCGGCCATCGGCGGCGGATTCATCCTCACCACGGCGGCCGTGATCCTCTTCGGCGCGAAGCTGCCGCCGAGCACCGCGGGCCTTGTGATGCTGGTCAGCTGGGTCGGCAAGGTGCTCGTCGTGCTGATCGTGGTCGGCGTGCTCAACAACTTCGACTTCTACAACCGCACCGCGCTGTTCCTCACCGTGATCGGCGCGCTGCTCATCGTCCTCGGGGCCGAGACCTACGGCGTTCTGCGCCAGAAGGTTCCGTACGTGACGACGCCCGCGGGAGACTCCGAACCGGGCCCCGCCGCCGAATAACATCACCCCCCTACACAGCGTCGTAGATAACTTGGTAAAGTGTTGGTAAGCAAGCGACCAAGTAGGGGGGATCGACCGGATCCCTCCCGGTGCCGCTATGCTTACTGCCGTGCCGGGCTCCGAGGGGTTCCGGTTCTGCATGTCGACGAACGTCGCCGACACACGTACAGACGCCCGGGCGGGTTTTGCCGCGCAGCTGCTGACGAATTTCGAGCCGACCTGAGTCGACCCAATTGATCGTCAATGTCCGATCGAACCGCGGGAATGAACGTACCCGCGGCCCGAACACGGGAGAGAACGCTGAGCGTCACCACTCTGGCGGGCGAGTTCCACGCGCCGTCGCTTACCGACTTCTTCCCTCCAGCTGTGCTGTTCGAGGGAACACCGTTCGAACTCGATCGGTTGATGCTGATTCGGTTGCTGATGACGGCGGTTCTGGTCGGCTTCATGCTGCTGGCATTCCGCTCGCCGAAGCTCATTCCGCGCGGTATCCAGAATGTCGCCGAGACCGGACTTGTCTTCGTCAAGGAACAGATTTGCGACGAGATCCTCGGTAAGGAAACCGGTCGCAAGTTCTTCCCCTTGATCGCGACCATCTTCTTCACGGTCCTCTTTCTGAACTTCTCCGGCATCGTTCCGGGTTTGAACATCTCGTCGAACGCCCGAATCGGTATGCCGCTGGTGCTGGCAGTCGTGGCCTATGTCGCGTTCAACTACGTGGGTATCAAGAAGTACGGATTCCTCAAGTACATGCGCAGCAGCATCGTGGTGCCGAATGTGCCGCCCGCGCTGCACGTACTGCTGATCCCGATCGAGTTCGTCTCGACCTTCATCCTGCGTCCTTTCACGCTGACCGTCCGACTCATGGCCAATATGCTGGCCGGCCACATCATGCTGGTGCTGTTCTTCAGCGCCACCTGGTTCTTCCTCTTCGATGCCGCCGCCTGGATGAAGGTGTTCTCGCCGTTCTCGCTGCTGGCCGGACTCGGCTTCACGCTGTTCGAGATCCTGGTCATCTTCCTGCAGGCGTACGTGTTCTCGCTGCTGACCGCCGTCTACATCGGCCTCGCGCAGCACGCCGACGACCACTGATCCGACCCGAACCAACTAACTGCCAAACCTGCTACACCGTGCCGACCGGCCGGTGAGCAACAGAAAGGGAATGGAAGACTCATGAGCCTCGCGTACCTGGCCCAGGAAGCTGCTACCTCCGAATCGACGTTCAAGGGCTTCGGCGCCATCGGCTACGGTCTGGCCGCCATCGGCCCCGGCATCGGTGTAGGCATCGTCGTCGGTAAGGCCATCGAAGGCATCGCCCGCCAGCCCGAGCTTCAGGGCACGATCCGCACCAACATGTTCCTCGGTATCGCGTTCACCGAGGCGCTGGCGCTGATCGGTCTCGTCGCCGGCTTCATTTTCTGATTTCGATGTACCAGTACAGTTTGCTCGCCGCGTCGGAGGGTGAGGATGTCAATCCCCTCATCCCCGAGGTGTACGACATCGTCTGGTCGGTGGTCTGCGTCGCGATCATCGCGTTCGCTTTCTACAAGTACGTCGTCCCGCGCCTGACCAAGGTGCTCGACGAGCGTTCGGACAAGATCGAGGGCGGAATCGCCCGCGCCGAGGCCGCGCAGGAAGAGGCCCAGGTCACGCTGCAGCAGTACCAGCAGCAGTTGGCCGACGCCCGCCTCGAGGCCGCGCGTATCCGTGAGGATGCCCGCACCCAGGGCCAGCAGATCCTCGCGCAGATGCGCACGGAGGCCCAGGCCGAGAGCGACCGCATCGTCGCCGCCGGTCACAGCCAGCTGGAAGCCCAGCGCCAGCAGATCCTGACCGAGCTGCGTTCCGAAGTCGGCCGTACGGCCGTCGACCTGGCCGAGAAGATCATCGGACAGTCGGTTTCGGACGAAGCCAAGCAGTCGGCGTCGATCGAGCGGTTCCTTGCCGAACTCGACGACACCGATGCCGGCATCGGGGTCGGAAGGTAACGACGCGAAAGTGAGAAGCATGTACGCAGCGAGCCGCGAGGCAAGCGCCCGGTCGCGGGAGGCGCTTCGGGCCGCTCTGACCGGAAGCAACGGTGTCGCCGCCACCACGGGCTCGGAACTGTTCGCCGTTGTCGCCGTGCTGGACGATCAGCGTTCGCTGCGTGTTGCGCTCGCGGACGTGTCGGTACAGGGCTCGGCGCGCGCCGAGCTGAGCGAGCGGGTCTTCGGCGGCAAGGTCAGCCCCGCCACGCAGGCGGTGTTGACCACCGCGGTGGCACAGGACTGGTCCCGTACCGCCGATCTGGTCGACACCCTGGTGTTGCTCGGCCAGGAGGCACTGCTGGAGTCGGCGGCCGACAGCGGCCGGCTCGACGCGGTCGAGGACGAGTTGTTCCGGCTCGGCCGGATCGTCAGCGACAACCCGGATCTGGAGCAGGCGCTGTCGGATCGTGCGAAGCCCGCATCGGCCAAGCGCGAACTGCTCGCGGGACTGCTGACCGGCAAGGTCGAGCCCATCACCCTCACACTGGCCGAACAGGTGGTGACCCGGCAGCGCGGCGGCATCGACACGTCCTTCGACGAGTTGGCCGACCTGGCAGCGGGCCGTCGCGACCAGATCGTCGCGCACGCGCACGCCGCGACCGCCCTGACGACGCAGCAGCGGGAGCGGCTCGCCGCCTCCCTGGGGCGCATCTACGGCAAGCCGGTCACGGTGCACGTGCAGGTCGACCCGAGTCTGCTCAGTGGCCTCGTCGTCCGCGTCGGTGACGACGTGATCGACGGCAGTGCCATCGGCCGACTGGAGCGGCTGCGTCGCGAACTCGCCTGAGTCCCGCAGCGCACCACCAACCGACATTCGAGACCCACACAGCGAGAGCAGGAAGAACATGGCGGAGCTGACGATCTCCTCCGACGAGATCCGTAGCGCGATCGAGAGCTACACACAGAGCTACACCCCCGAGACCTCCATCGAAGAAGTCGGTGTGGTCACCGACACCAGCGACGGCATCGCGCACGTTTCCGGCCTGCCCTCGGCGATGGCCAACGAGCTGCTCGAATTCCCGGGTGGCGTGCTCGGCGTGGCGCTCAACCTGGAGGACCGCGAGATCGGTGCGGTCATCCTCGGCGAGTACGCCCAGATCGAAGAGGGCCAGCAGGTTCGCCGTACCGGTGACGTGCTCTCGGTCCCGGTCGGCGACAAGTTCCTCGGTCGCGTGGTGAACCCGCTCGGCCAGCCCATCGACGGCCTCGGTGAGATCGAGGCCGAAGAGCAGCGCGTGCTGGAACTGCAGGCCGCGAGCGTGCTGGAGCGTCAGCCGGTCGAGGAGCCGCTGGCCACCGGCATCACCGCCATCGACGCGCTGACCGCGATCGGCCGTGGCCAGCGTCAGCTGATCATCGGCGACCGCAAGACCGGCAAGACCGCGGTCACCATCGACGCGATCCTGGCGCAGAAGGCGAACTGGGATTCGGGCGACCCGGCCAAGCAGGTGCGCTGCATCTACGTCGCCATCGGTCAGAAGGGTTCCACCATCGCGGGCGTCAAGTCCGCGCTGGAGGCCCGAGGTGCGATGGAGTACACCACCATCGTCGCCGCGCCCGCGTCGGATTCCGCCGGCTTCAAGTGGCTCGCGCCCTACACCGGTTCGGCTCTGGGCCAGCACTGGATGTACCAGGGCAAGCACGTCCTCATCGTGTTCGACGATCTGACCAAGCAGGCCGAGGCGTACCGCGCCATCTCGCTGCTGCTGCGTCGCCCGCCGGGCCGCGAGGCGTACCCGGGTGACGTCTTCTACCTGCACTCGCGCCTGCTCGAGCGCTGCGCGAAGCTGTCCGACGCGCTGGGCGCGGGCTCGATGACCGGTCTGCCGATCATCGAGACCAAGGCCAACGACATCTCGGCCTTCATCCCGACCAACGTCATCTCCATCACCGACGGCCAGGTCTTCCTCGAGTCCGACCTGTTCAACAAGGGCGTCCGCCCGGCGATCAACGTCGGTACCTCGGTCTCCCGCGTCGGTGGCGCCGCTCAGACCAAGGGCATGAAGAAGGTCGCCGGTTCGCTGCGTCTGGAAATGGCGCAGTTCCGCGAGCTGGAGGCGTTCTCCGCCTTCGCCTCGGACCTCGACGCCGCGTCGCTGGCGCAGCTCGAGCGTGGCGCCCGCTGGGTCGAACTGCTCAAGCAGGATCAGTACTCGCCGGTCGCGGTCGAGGACCAGATCGTCTCGATCTACCTGGTCGACGCCGGCTACTACGACTCGGTTCCGGTCGCCGACATCCGCCGCTTCAACGCGGAGCTGATCGAGGACCTGCACCGCGACGCGGCCGACGCCTTCAAGTCCATCGAAGGCGGCAAGGTGCTCACCGGTGACGCGGCCGACGCCATCAAGGCGGCGACCGACAAGTTCAAGCAGGGCTTCCTCGCTTCCGACGGCAGCCGCGTGGTGAACGAAGCCGAAGCGGGCGAACTGGACCACGAAGAGGTCGAGTCGCTGTCGGTCACCCGTAAGCACGTCGAGAAGTAAGCGCGGATCAGCGATGCTTTTTCCGATCTGCGGCACGAGCGGGCACGGGGGCGACGTCACGCGTCGCCCGGTCGTGCCCGCCCAGGCCGCCCGTGCGAATGAAGGGAGTGTGAACCGTGGCAAATTTGCGTGAATTGCGCTCCCGCATTCGTGGTGTGAATTCGATCAAGAAGATCACCAAGGCCCAGGAGCTGATCGCGACCTCGCGAATCTCCAAGGCGCAGGCCAGGGTCGCGGCGGCGAAGCCGTACGCGGAGGAGATCACCAAGGTTCTCGGGGAACTGGCGAGCGCGTCGCAGAATCTGTCGCACCCGCTGCTCACCGAACGTCCGAACGCGCGTCGTGCCGCCGTCCTGGTCATCACCAGTGACAGCGGTATGGCCGGTGGTTACAACTCGAACGTGCTCCGGCGCGCCGAAGAGCTGATGACCACGCTGCGCGGCGAGGGCAAAGAGCCGGTGCTGTACGTGATGGGCAAGAAGGGTGTGACGTACTACACCTTCCGTGGCCGGGACCTGATCGGCTCGTGGGCCGGGTTCTCGCAGCAGCCCAAGTACAGCGATGCCTCGGCCGCGTGCGCGCATCTGGTCGAGAGCTTCATGGCGGGCTCCGAGAACGAGGTTCCGAATCCGGACGGCAGCGGCGATATCGCGGGCGTCGACGAGTTGCACATCGTGTACACCCGTTTCGTCTCGATGCTGACCCAGACCCCCGAGGTGCGCAGGCTCGCCCCGATCCAGGTGAGTTTCGTCGACGAGAACTTCGACCTCGGCGAGGACAGCTTGTCCGACTCGCCGACCGCGCAGATCTCGGCGCAGTACGAATTCGAGCCCGACGCCGACGTACTGCTGGCGGCACTGCTGCCCAAGTACGTCAACACGCGTATCTACGCGTCGTTGCTCGAGGCCGCGGCATCCGAGTCCGCGGCTCGGCGCACCGCAATGAAGGCGGCCACCGACAACGCGAACGAACTCGCCAGTGTGCTTCAGCGCGAGGCGAACTCGGTCCGTCAGGCCCAGATCACGCAGGAAATCAGCGAAATCGTCGGCGGCGTGAACGCGCTGGCGTCGAGCTCGGACCGCGACTAAGCGCCGCGGCATGAACAACTGGCCCGAACGCGGCGGCTTGCGTAACCACGCAGGGCCGGTGCATGCCGCAAATCGACACAGAGAGAACCAATCCAAATGACCGCAGCTGTCACTCAAGACAACACGAGCCGGACCGGCGCAGCCGCAGGCCGCGTCGTCCGGGTCATCGGCCCCGTCGTGGACGTCGAGTTCCCGCGTGGCGCGATCCCCGAGCTGTTCAACGCTCTGCACGCCGAGATCACGCTGACCTCGGTCGCCAAGACCCTGACCCTCGAGGTCGCCCAGCACCTCGGCGACGGCATCGTGCGCACCATCTCGATGCAGCCGACCGACGGCCTGGTCCGCGGCGCGTCCGTCTCCGACACCGGCAAGCCGATCTCGGTGCCCGTCGGTGACGTCGTCAAGGGCCACGTGTTCAACGCGCTCGGCGACTGCCTCGACACCCCGGGGCTCGGCCGCGACGGCGAGCAGTGGGGCATCCACCGCAAGCCCCCGAGCTTCGATCAGCTCGAAGGCAAGACCGAGCTGCTCGAGACCGGTATCAAGGTCATCGACCTGCTGACCCCGTACGTCAAGGGCGGCAAGATCGGTCTGTTCGGTGGCGCCGGTGTCGGCAAGACCGTGCTGATCCAGGAGATGATCACCCGTATCGCGCGTGAGTTCTCCGGCACGTCGGTGTTCGCCGGCGTCGGCGAGCGCACCCGTGAGGGCACCGACCTGCACCTGGAAATGGAAGAGATGGGCGTCCTCCAGGACACCGCCCTCGTCTTCGGCCAGATGGACGAGCCGCCGGGCACTCGTATGCGCGTCGCCCTCTCGGCTCTCACGATGGCCGAGTACTTCCGCGACGTGCAGCACCAGGACGTGCTGCTGTTCATCGACAACATCTTCCGGTTCACCCAGGCCGGTTCCGAGGTGTCGACGCTGCTCGGCCGCATGCCCTCCGCCGTCGGTTACCAGCCCACGCTGGCCGACGAGATGGGTGAGCTCCAGGAGCGCATCACCTCGACCCGTGGTCGGTCGATCACCTCGTTGCAGGCCATCTACGTGCCCGCCGACGACTACACCGACCCGGCCCCGGCGACCACCTTCGCCCACCTGGACGCGACGACCGAGCTTTCCCGCCCGATCTCGCAGAAGGGCATCTACCCCGCCGTCGACCCGCTGACCTCGACTTCTCGTATCCTCGAGGCCTCGATCGTCGGCGATCGGCACTTCGCGGTGGCCAACGAGGTCAAGCGGATCCTGCAGAAGTACAAGGAACTGCAGGACATCATCGCCATCCTCGGCATGGACGAGCTCTCCGAGGAGGACAAGGTCCTCGTCGGTCGCGCCCGTCGCCTGGAGAAGTTCCTCGGCCAGAACTTCATCGTGGCCGAGAAGTTCACCGGTCAGGTGGGCTCGGTGGTTCCGCTGGAGCAGACCATCGACGACTTCGACCGCGTCTGCAAGGGCGAGTTCGACCACTTCCCGGAGCAGGCGTTCAACTCCTGCGGTGGTCTCGACGATGTCGAGGCGGCTGCCAAGAAGATCGCCGGGAAGTAGTCACCCATGGCCGAAATGTCAGTAGATCTCGTCGCCGTCGAGCGTCGGCTCTGGTCGGGTCAGGCGTCGTTCGTCAGCGCCCAGACCACCGAGGGTCAGGTCGGCATCATGGCGGGCCACGAGCCGCTGCTCGGCCAGCTGGTCGAGGGCGGCATCGTGAACATCGTTCCTGTCGAGGGCGAGCGGATCGTCGCGGCGGTGCACGGTGGCTTCTTCTCGGTCACCGCCACGTCCGTACGGATCCTGGCCGAATCCGCTGAATTCGCGGGTGAGGTCGACGTGGAGGCGGCCCGCAAGGTGCTCGCCGACGCGGCGGCCACCGACGAAGACCAGAAGGTGGCCCAGGCTCAGGTGCGCGCGGTCGAGAAGGTCGCACAGCTCTGAGACCCTCTGGTTCGTGAACAACTCTCCATAGGTCCGATTGTCGGCGGCGAAGATATCTTCGCCGCCGACAACGGTATTCGGGGCATCCAGCCCCACCTGTTCGGCCGTTTGTACACTCGTGTTTGAATATCGAATCGGCAGGGTATCCGGCGGGGCTCGTGAACGGCCGTCGAGAAGGGACGAACAGCATTGCAGACCGGGATGGTTGTTCTGATCATTCTGGTGTCGGTGCTGGTCGCACTCGCCCTGATATCCGTCTACCGGCTCGTCATGTTGCGCCGCGGCGGAACGGCAGCGCTGCTGCGGGTGCTGCCCGCGCAGGGGGGCCAGGGCTGGCGACACGGTCTGATCCGGTACGACGAGGATCGCCTCGTCTTCTACAAGCTCACGAGTCTGCGACTCGGCCCCGATTCCACCATTCGACGGCGTGGTATCGAGATCGGTGACCGTCGAGGTCCGGTCGGCGACGAATACGACATCATGACCGAAGACATCATCGTCACCGCGGTCGCCGACGCCGACGGCGACTACGAGCTCGCCCTCGATCGCGGCGCCCGCGCGGCCTTTCTCTCCTGGGTCGAATCCCGCCCGTCGGACCGCACCCGCCGCATGCCGGGGATGTAGCCGCCCGGCGTTACGCTCGGGAGCGCAACGACCGAATTCGCCCGCGCGGACTCTCGTCGCCGGGAACCCCCGGCAGGCAGCGTCGCGACCGGCGAGAACACGCGGAGAGGCGGACAGCCGCATGAGTGTGCACCTGACTCGGATCTACACCAGGACCGGTGACGACGGGACCACGGGCCTGAGCGATTTCTCCCGGGTCGACAAAACCGATCCGCGACTGGTCGCCTACGCCGACTGCGACGAGGCCAATGCGGCGCTCGGCGTCGCGATCGCGCTCGGACAGCCCGATCCCGCATTGCTCGGGGTGCTGCGGCAGGTGCAGAACGACCTCTTCGACGCGGGCGCCGATCTGTCGACCCCGGTCGTCGCCGAGCCGAAATACCCGCCGCTGCGGATCACCCAGGACTACATCGATCGGCTCGAAGGCTGGTGCGACGAGTTCAATGCCGAACTGGCGCCGCTGAATTCGTTCATCCTTCCCGGCGGCACCCCGCTGGCCGCGCTACTGCACACCGCGCGCACCGTGGCGCGGCGGGCGGAGCGGTCGGCGTGGGCCGCGGTCGCGGCTCACCCCGAAGACACCGCCGTCCTGCCCGCGAAATATCTCAACCGCCTGTCCGACCTGCTGTTCATCCTGAGCCGGGTCACCAACCCCGAGGGTGACATTCTGTGGAAGCCCGGCGGCGGTAAGAAGGATCAGTGATTCCGCGCCGTAGGGCGTGGTTCGCGACGCTGTAGGCGCCGTGCCGCCCGGTGTGATGGAGGCGGAGGCCCCGCGCCGCGTTCGTCGTGGTTCGCGGCGCCGTGCGGGCCCGGTGTGAGGGGGAGGAGTCCCACAGCGCCGCGTTCGTCCACCGATCAGTGCCGACCCGCATGGCCCCACCGTCCGGGTCGAATTTCGAAACAAGTTGCGAACCAATAGGTTTCAACCCGCCGATCGCGCGTGCCTCGCAGGCGGCGGCGAAATCCTCCCCCGGCATGTCATCGATCGATGTCATCGACGTGCCACGTCGTCCCGGTGATGACGGGGAGCGAGGCGCGACCGGACACGCCGACCACCTGATCACCCCGGATCAATCGGTGTGGCATTCCCGAAGTGTCGAGTTCATTCCACCGTCGAGGCTGTCACCCGAGGCCGTGTCGTGCCGCACGAGCGGATCGTGCCGTGGTGTACGACCCGGCCGGAAGTGAGAGCGGATTCCGATCTCCGCCGCGCGAGGACTTCGGGACGAATCAGACAACCGACCTGTCCGTCGGTGTACCGGGATCGCGTACACGCGCGTATCTCCCGCCGACGATGGATAAGCTAGCCGGTGTGAGCGAACGGTTTCTGGTCACCGGGGGCAACAGGCTCGTCGGCGAAGTCGCAGTGGGAGGCGCTAAGAACAGCGTCCTCAAGCTGATGGCTGCTGCCCTATTGGCGGAGGGGACCTCGAGGATCACCAACTGCCCCGACATCCTCGACGTGCCGCTGATGGCCGAAGTGCTGCGCGGACTCGGCTGCGAGGTGACCATCACCGACGAGTCGCCCGGCGATCGTTCCGTGGTGACCATCAACACCCCGGCCGAGCCGAAGTACCACGCGGACTTCCCCGCGGTTACCCAGTTCCGCGCATCGGTCTGCGTCCTCGGACCGCTGATGGCGCGGTGTAAACGCGCCGTTGTCGCGCTGCCCGGTGGCGACGCGATCGGTTCGCGTCCACTCGACATGCACCAGGCGGGCCTGCGACTGCTCGGCGCGACCAGCGAAATCGAGCACGGTTGCGTCGTCGCGCGTGCCGACGAATTGCAGGGCGCGCGGATCCGGCTGGATTTCCCCTCGGTCGGCGCGACGGAGAACATCCTCATGGCGGCGGTACTCGCCGAGGGGGAGACCGTCATCGACAACGCGGCGCGCGAACCCGACATCGTCGACCTCTGCAACATGCTCGTACAGATGGGCGCCCGGGTCAGCGGCGCGGGTACTTCGGTGCTGACCATCCAGGGGGTCGAGCGCTTGTCGCCGACCGACCACCGCGTCATCGGCGATCGCATCGTCGCGGCGACGTGGGGGATCGCCGCATCGATGACGATGGGCGATGTGAAGGTCACCGGGATCAACCCGAAACACCTGTCCCTGGTGCTCGACAAACTGCGCTCGGCGGGCGCGCGCATCTCCTTCGACGTCGACGGCTTCCGTGTGGTGCAGCCGGAGCGTCCGCGCGCGGTCAACTTCTCGACCCTGCCGTTCCCCGGATTCCCGACCGATCTCCAGCCGATGGCGATCGGCCTGGCGGCGATCGCCGACGGCACCTCGATGATCACCGAGAACATCTTCGAGGCGCGGTTCCGTTTCGTGGAGGAGATGATCCGCCTCGGCGCCGACGCGCGTACCGACGGACACCACGCCGTCGTCCGCGGAATCCCGCGACTGTCCAGCGCTCCCGTGTGGTCCTCCGACATCCGCGCCGGCGCGGGCCTCGTGCTCGCCGGCCTGGTGGCCGACGGAGTGACCGAAGTGCACGACGTCTTCCATATCGACCGTGGTTACCCGAATTTCGTGGAGCAGCTCCAGTCGCTGGGCGGCCTCGTCCAGCGCGTGGGTGGCACCGACTGACCTTTCCGGCAGGTTACGTCGATACCGCATCGATGAAAACTGTTCCTGACCAGGCGATTTGACATCGTGCACGCCGACACGTAACTTTATCCAAGTCAGAGCGACACGGACACCGACCCGGGGCTCAGCGGAGACGCTGAGAACGCTCAACGGAAACGTTGGGACAGGGAAACGAGGTAGTACGAGGAGCGCCTGGCGATCGCACTGGTTCGGTTGAGATCCTGGATTTGGTTTCGGGTGATTGGCTGCGCTAAGCTGGATAAGTTGCCTCACTGATTGATCGAGCGGATTGC
>NZ_JAFMPL010000111.1:0-27560 GCF_019038455.1 Nocardia noduli | reverse complement strand
ATGGAAGGGGCCGGGGCGCCAGCGCATCGGGCGGGAGGTGTCGATCTCCATCTCCGCAAGCGGCAGGAGGTCCAGCAGGTAATCGATGGCCTGGCGAGCGACCTGCTCGGCCAGGTTTCGGGCAGGGGCCGGGCACGCGTGGGGGCCTGCGCCGAATCCCAGATGCCAGGCGCTGCCTGACAACTCGCCTTGGGTAGCGGAGGTCGAGGTGGCGGCGTGCCGGGAATCTCGGGGTTGTTTGGCGTCGGCCGAGCACGCGGTCATGGAGACGATCACCGGCTGGTGTGGTGGAACCCAGATTCCATCGATGTCGGCGGGTTGGTGCGGGTAGACGATGCAGTGATTGGCCATCGGCGGGTCGTCGGCCAACATCTCGAGCAGCGCCAATACGGTAGGCAGACCGGGGCCCTCGGCACTGGTGAGGAATCGGTTCAGGTTGGCGAGCATCAATGCCAGCGTGTTGGCGATCAGGTTCGTGAGCGGTTCGCTGGCGGCCGCGTAGATGGTCAGGATCTGGTGAATCAGTTCCTGATCGGTCATGCGTGTCGGATGAGCGATCAACCGGGTGGTCGCGTCGTGGCCTGGATGCGCTCGCTTGAGGGCGACGAGACTGCCCAGTGCGTATTCGAGGCTGGCATTGACCGCGGCGGTGTCCTGGCTGTCGAACATCGCCGCCAACGCGGTCGCGATCTGCGCGCCGATATCAGCGGGACAACCGAGGATGTCGTTGATGACGGTGAAGACCAGGGGTCTGGCGAATTCGCTCAGCAGGTCGGCTTCCCCGCGGTCGCAGAAGCGGTTGACCAGCGTGGTGGTGACGCTCTCGATGATCCCGCTGACGTGATTGGGATCGAACCCGGTCAGCGCGTCGGTCGTGGCCCTCCGATAGCGGGCGTGGTCGGGTGGGCCTGAGCGCAGGGAATTGGGACGCCATTCCAGCATCGGCAGGATCGGACACCCGGCGGGAATCGTGCCGGAGTTCTCCCATCCGCGGGGATCGGCGCTGAATCGAGGGTCGTTGAGAACGGCTATGCCCTGCCGGTATCCGAGAACCAGAGTGGCGGGTACCCCCGGTGACAATTCGACCGGTGCGACAGACCCGAACCGGACACGCAGATCGCGGTAGGCCTGATGGGGGTCGGCGGCGAATTGCTGCGTCCACAGCGGGTAGGGGGATCCGAGTTCATCGACCGAGATTTGGTGACGTTGTGGGTGCTGCACTGCGTCGACTCTCAGTTCGTGGGTGTGAGGATGCGGGTGGGAGGGAATCGCACCGGTAGCGCGGCCAGCGCGCGATGGACACCGCCGGGCAGATAGCGCAAGGGCCCGGCCGCGTGGTCGATCGTGATTTCCGGGAGCACGTCGAGCATCTGCTCGAGAGCCTCTATGGCGACGGTCGACGCGAGAGGCTGTGCCGGACAGACTCGGTCGCGTGCCCCCCAGGCCAGGTGGGCACGGTTGCCGGTTCGGTCGCCGCCATCGATCATGGGGTCGGCGTTGGCGGCGGCGATGCTGATCACGACCGGGTACTGTTCCGATATCTCCACACCGGCCACCGATTGCGGCATCGGCCTCTGCGGATAGGTGACCAGCCCGTTCCCCAGCGGAGGGTCGGTGTAGAGCACCTGATCGACGGCCTCGCGCACACTCAGCCCACCGCCGAGCAGATCCCCGCCGAAAAGCTTGTCGGCGGCGGCCATGCGCAGCGTGTTCGCGATCAGATTCCAGGTCGGTTCACACCAGGCATACAACGCTGCCGCATGCCGGGCGAGCTGCACCTGATCGGCGCCCTCGACACGCAACCAGCCGAGCCGGTCGGCGGTCGAGCCCACCGGGTGGGCCGCAATCGCCGCCCCCATCACCTCTGCCAAACCCGCAGCCGCCGCAGGGTCGACCGTCTCCCGCAAAAATCCCAGGTACTGGTAGGCGCGGTTCCCCAGTTCCCGGGTCAGACCGAAGATGCTCTCGAAAACCGCACAGGTCACCGGGATGGCGAACCCAGTCAGCAGATCCACCGAACTCTGCTCACAGAACCCGGCGATATGAGCCATCGCGATCTCGCCGGTGACCCGACGCACCGCGTTCAAATCGAGGCGCTCCAGCATCGACTGGTACAACGCGAACGGCGAGGATGACTCCCCCGGCACACGTAGCCCTGTCGCCGCCGGGCATGCCATCACCGGATGCCCAGAAGAGTGGGGATGCGACGAAAACCCGTCAGGATCACCCAAGACAGCCAACGCCTGCGGATATCCCAGAACCAGCGACACCAGACGGCCCTCCAGCTCCACGACCGCCACCGGGCCGTGCCCGTCGCGCAGCTTCCGGTACGCGCCGGGAGCGTCCGCCGAGAACTCGTCCGAATCCAACGTGCAGGTCATCATCGCCCCTGCGGATCGGTGGCCGATGAGACCGCTGTCGGGGTGAGCCCAGCGGAACCGCCACTGGCACAAGGAATGCCGTCGTCGACCTGTCGGTCGAGCCAGGCTGCGAACAGCGGCGCCTTCACCGCCCTCGAGACATGGATTCGGTACTCACCGGCCACCCCGCTATACATCCGGCCGTCCTCGGTCACGGCGATCGACGTGAACTGCGGCTCGACGAACGGCAGGCCCGCCGCCCACGCCACCGCCAGCGCACCTGCCTGCGTCGACTCCCCGGAGTCCACGTCGAGCCACCGTCGGGAACCCCCCAGCAGCGCGGCGGCCGGTGAAGGCAAACCGTGCAGCACCCGGCGCATACGGCTGCCAGCACCGACACCCAACTCCGCGTTGAAGGCATGCTCCGACAACAGCATTCGGAAACTGGACAGACCCGGCGCGGCCGCAAGAACCGCGCGCATCGCCACCGGGTCAGCCGCGACGTTGGATTCAGCTTCCCGCGCCCCAGGGACTTGCAGGGTTCCAGCCTGCACCACAACCACCAGCCGATGGGCCAGGTCTGGGCGCGCACTGAGCACCCGAGCCAAGTTCGTAGCCGGACCCAACGTGATCCACACGATCTGACCCTCCGGATACCGAGTCGCCAGTCCGTCGACCTCCTCGAGCAGCCCATCCGCAAGCGGATGCGGACCTTCATGGCTGAACAACTCATCGTCGGTTCTGCACTGCTCTGCCTGCGACACCCTCATGCCCGCGACCACGGGTATGTCCCGGCCCGATGCCCGTATCAGGTCGGCTGCCACCACAGTTCCCCGGCGCGTCAAGCCACCGGTCACTACCAACGCCAAATTGCGCAGCAGCCGCGCCGCCAGCCATACAGCCATCACCTGATCCGGTGAATCCCCAAATTCGACATCGACCACTGCGGGCAACCCCATACCCTCCGGCAGAACAGGCCAAAGTAGGCCCGTCGAAACAGCTGTCGATTCCCCCAGATCGCCGGGCGAGGGATTTCGGACTATCGGAGCCATGGGCAGACCTTGTCTCGATGCGGGTGAGGCCACCGCAGCGGTGGCGGGAGATGTAGCTGCGCGGCGCGGATCGGGCGAATTTGACTGCGCTGCAACCCATTCCTGCCGTCGAATCTCGGGTTCAGAGGGGCGATCAATGTAGTCAGGACGGGGCGGAGTCTCTCGTGCTGCACACGGTGCGGGAATTCGGCGCAACAAAGCCGTCGGGAACGATCTCCGACGTGGAACTCCGACCAGGCACGACATCACAGGAACCGATTCCTATTCGAATGAGAGCTAACGATCTGAAACGCGATACGGTTACGTGTCACCGTGATTGATGCGCTCGGCGTGTCGCTAGGTAGCAGTTGGTAACAGTGCTGCGGCCGATGCGGGACTCCGAAGTCAAACGGAAATGCGGGACCTTGACGCTGAGGTGGACATGAGAGGCGAGGACATCCGGGCAGCCCGGAAGGCACGAGGTTGGACTGTCGCGACCTTGATCGCAGCGATGACAGAAGCAGCGACTCGCAACGGACTCAACCTCACCGGCCATGCCAGCCTGCGAGTCGCTATATCCCGCTGGGAGAACGGGCATTACGAGCCCGACGAAGTCCACGCCAACTTGCTGTCGCGAGTGCTTACGATCCCCTACGGGGGCGACCCGTCCGATCGCGGACACGAGTACCAACGCGATATTGTCGGGGCGATCGCGATGCTCGACGTGTTGGCCGAAAAGGACCACGACAATGCTGAGGGGCTGAGCGGCGGGAGCACGATCACCAGTGCAGCCGCGTCACAGGTCATCACCAACTATCTGTTCGGTGAGTCGCCCGCCCTGACTTCGCCTGAGCCAGTATTCGGTGTCGCGCTGGCCCAGCAGATCCGCCACACCGTGGCCTCGATGATGTCGATGGACTTCCAGCACGGAGGTGGGCACGTCCGGAAGATTCTGTTGCGCTACGTAAGACGCGAGGTCGTGCCGCAATTGCATGCCGTGCATCCAGCGCTCGCGCGACGTGAGATCTTCTCCGCCGCAGCCGAAGCGGCGCAATTGCTCGGCTGGAGTGCCTACGACGCAGGACGCCACCCGTCGGCCGTGCGGTACTTCATTCAAGGTCTGCGACTCGCCCAAGAGGCACGCGATGACCTGCTCGGCGCAAGATTGCTGGCGAACCTGTCGCACCAGGCGAACTTCGTAGGCCGGTTCGACGACGCGATAATGTACGCCCGCGCTGCGCAATCGGCGCTGCGCGGCCGCGGCACCCCGTCGGTGGAAACAATGTGCGTGATGATGGAAGCGCGCGCCTTGGCCAGCCTCGCCGACCGGCGAGGCTCGACAGGCGCAATTTGTCGAGCAGAAACCCTCTTCGAACGCCGCAGCCTCGACGAACCCACGTGGATCACCTACTACGACCCCGCTGAACTGGCCGGTGACGCGAGCCACTGCTTCCGTGATCTGCGGATGGTCCCCGAGGCGAGAGAGTTTCTCGACGCTGCCCTCACCGACGACACCCCTGCACGTACCGCAGCCTTCATCCAGATGGTCGCCGGTGACGCTGCCATGATCGCCGGTGACCTCGATGAGGCCGGCGCGTTGGCAACCTCTGCGATCATCAACGGCTCGGACCTACAGTCAGCCCGGTATCTGCGCTATCTCAGAGACTTCCATCGCCACCTACCCCCGCCCGCACTCGGACACCCAGCTTTCGCGGCATACGCTGACCTGGTCAGGACACACCATCCCGCCATCGCAAGCTGATCCTCCACTGATCAGAAGCCACTCCAAGGCTCGACGAAGACACCGGTGCGGATAGTTGCGATGCGCTTGCAATATTCAGCTCGAATCCTCGGTGAATGATCGATGTTCTGGGCGAGCCAGGTCACCATCCGGACCTGCTGAATCCCCCTCAGGACCGGCCAACCGGACCACGTCGTGACATCGTGGCAGTAGGCATCGACGAAAGCCCGGTAGTCCTGCACGCCGATCATTCCCATACTGGCCTCGGTCGCGGTCTTGGCGAGGTCCCATTCCGCCGGACCCCAGGCGAACGCTTCAAAGTCGATCAGGACCGCTGAATCTTCGGCAATCATCAAATTCTTCACGTGTGCGTCGCCGTGAACAGCCACCTCCGGCAATTGGAACCGGACACTTGCCAGTCGGTTCTCGAGGTCGGCCACGCAACGAAGAAGCAGCTCGTTGTCCGCATCCGGAATCGGAGCCGACTCCAGCCGCGCACAGACATGGCCGAAGGGTCGTACAGGCGGAAGGTCGATCGCAGGTCGCCCCAGATGATGAAGTCGACGGAGCAAACCACCGAGCATCCCCGCTTCGTTGACGTTTGCCGACCGGCCGGACAAGAACCGCCAGAAGGTCACCGGGTAATCATCGATCTGTATCGGCTGTTCGCAGCCGACATCGAATACCTGCGCCGCGGGAAAGCCTTGCGAAGCCAACCAGCCAGCGACTGCTATCTCCTTGCGCGCGTCGTCCAAGTGCTGGGCGTTCCGTGCGATCCGGACGACAACCCGCACAGTGGAAAGTTCGTACAAGATGTTCTCGCCCAGCCTGAGCATCACCGCGTCGGCAGGATCCAGGCCAACCGTTCGGCAAGCCTTCTCAAGTACAACCTTGATTGCCTCCGGAAGAAACGCAGTTGTCCCAGCCACACCCCCAGCCTAAGAGGCTTGGCGGACCGGCGCCGCATCGCGACAGCGCGGTCGCTGCCCAGACATGGGCAGCACGGTCCGAGGAGCCTCACTTGCGGGCCTACGCCCACGGCGTCGCCGGATACGTCCACGCGCACTGGGGCGATCAAACCGACAGTCTCACCACCGTCGATGCCGCTGACACAGCGCTGACCACCTGGATCTCGCCTACGCCCTCATCGTTGGGTCGATCCGAGCGGCAGGCCGCTGTCAGTCCGGCGCTTCGGGTAATTGCAGTCGTGGCTGCTTCGGGCTCATCGAGTTCGGTCACTGCCTATTGGCAGGCACTCGCCGCCGAGCGCCCGCATCGGCAATTTCGATCGCCGACAGGAACTACACATCTGTCTCGCACCGGATGTGCGCGCCGCTGCATCGGATGTCACCAGCGCAGAGGGGGACTATCTCGCCACATTCGAGTAGCGTTTAGTCCGTGGTGGAAACGCTGCGAGACCGCAGGGGCACCAATTTCAGGGTGATGGCGATTGTTGTCGCCAAATAGATCAACCCGGTTGTCAGCAGCACCGCGAGCAGTCTCGTGATTGCCGACTTTTTGGACGTGTTCAAAAATCCCCCTGCTCGAATCAGTGTTCTGTCGCGACGGTTGCATTTGAAGGTACCGTGGTCCGAGGTCGAGAAATCCTCCCAATTTGGGTGGATTTTCCTGTTGACATAGACGCGGGTTTACGCAGTGCTGCCGCGGGGCGGACCATCGAGTAATCCGCCCGGCCTGGCCCCCTGATCCCTTGGGTGGATCGGATGTCGGTCGAGGGGAGGAGCGGGCTCAGAAGGCGTTGACTGCGCAGAAGACCGATGCGTACTTTCCCCTCGCGACCTGCACGTATGGAGGCCCGCCGTCGACGGTGATTCGGCACGTGACCTCGGTGCCCTCGGTCTGTGCGCCGAGCCCGATGAGCGGGTAGGTCGATTCGTTGATGATTGGTGGATGGATCCACGGCGCTGTGGTCGATGCTTCCTGTCGCTGAGCGGAGTTCTCGTCGTAGTAGGTCACTGACAGAAGGCGTGGAGTCCGAGAAGACCTCGTAGACAATCGTTCTGCCGTTGCTGCTCGGCGGGCTCGCGGTGACCGACGGTGCCGTGTTCGGAGCGCTGCTCTCGGGTGGTGTGGGCGTGTTGTGCGAGGTATCGGGGTCGGCGATCGTCTCGCCGATGTCTGTTTTCGAACATCCGCCGAGCAGCAGTACCGCCAGGATTAGAGCAACCGGCCAGCCGCTGTGAGGCTTCAGTTGCCGCGGTTGGCCTGACCGCGGTCGGGAGTAGGTGGTCATGACGAAACAGGTCCTTTCCATTGGAAGGTTCGGCACCCGGTGGTCGGCGCCGGTTGACGACACATCGGGAGACGAAGATCTGGGTATCGGCATCGCATCGTCGAGTTCGGCTGGCCCTGCGGGATGACCTGCGAAGTACATCGGTCGGTGCAGTCGAGCCGCATAGGTCCGAGGCCGGAGGTCCAGATCAGTCGGAGTTCAGCGTCCGAGGGTGCTCGGACGATCGCCGCCCCGGCTGCGCGCCGAGGTGTCACGTTGTCGGCCGACGATCCCGTGCGCGATGAGGCTGTCCGCGGTGTCGATGATCGTTTCCGGCACCGGCCGGGTGACCCAATGCAGATCTCGTGTTGTCTGGCTGGAGTCGACCTCGGTGACATGGCCGAGGTCGGGGAGCACCAACCGGATTCCGCGGTCGACGATGCCTGCGAGACGGACCGCGAAATCCGGGATCTCGCGCGTCGGGATCCGCCAGCCTTGGGATTGGTAGTGGTTGTGGAGGATGTCGGCGACCTGGTGCATCCAGACCGGCGGGCCCGCGCAGATGTAGCGGTTATTCGCCGCGTCAGGTGTCTCCAGGGCGAGTCTGTGCGCGACCGCCAGGTCACGGACATCCACCGTGGCCCAGCCGACCCGGATCGTTCCGGGCAGCGAACGATTCATCAGGCGCGAGATCGGCTCGTGGGATGTACTCGTTGCCGCGCGGTGGACTGGGCCCAGGACCATGCCTGGCAATATCGAAACCATCTCCATCCCGCGGGTCTCCGGGAGAGCAGAGACGTAGTCCCACGCCCACTTCTCGGCGATGGTCTTTCCCGCGGCGTAAGGGTGGCAGCGTTCCACGACCGACCAGTCGCTGGCGGTCCAGAGCCGTCTGTCGTTGTGCCCCTGGCTGATGGCTTCGGTGCTGGAGGTGACGATCAGTCGGCGAACTGTCGAACTTTCGGCGGCCGCGGTGACGACCCGCCGCATCCCGGCACAGGCGGTCTCGACCAGTTCGGGGTGCTTGAGTGGAATGGGAGAAGCCGTGTGGAAGACGCTGTCGCACCCTTGGACTGCGGTGGACCATCCCTCGTCGGCCGTCAAGTCGGCGGCGACGAATTCCAGGTTGGCGCCGAGCTGGGCCGCCAACTGCTCCAGGTGAACACGATCGGCGTGCGCTTCCAGATGACGCACGCTTCCACGCACGGAGTATCCGTGCCGTAGGAGTTCTTCGATCAAATGGCCAGCGATGAATCCAGTCGCCCCGGTAACAAGTGCAGTACGCATACGCATTCGGTGAATCCAATCCGCGCCGATCGTGGGTTTGCGATCAACTAAACGCGGTCCCGGAAGAATTGACCAGGCGTTGTATTCACCCAATTTGGGTGGAATTTCGGGCTACGTAACTCTCCGGCGCGCACTAGGATTCACCTTTGTTGTCACGCAGGGTTCGGCGGCTACCTTTGTGATCGGGTGTCGATCGCGGACTTGAGGACTGCGTCGAGCCGGACTGGTTTGTCCCAGGTGAAATTGTCGTGGTCGCGGCCGGCGAGGAGGCCGCTGGCAAGGGCCATGGTTTGGCACGCTGTCCGCGCGGAACCGCTGAGCGCTCGGTAGTCCAAGCCGTGTTCTCGACACGCGGCAGCGAAGGATTCCGACGGCTGTTCGAACAGGTCTCGCACTTCGATCATCCAAATCGGTGTCCGGTCGACCTGCGAATCCCGTTGCCTCCACCGGTGTTGCACCAGTTCGAGGCCGTCCACCGGCCCTTGGGTAGCGACGATCCGATCCAGGCTGTTCTCCAGGTCGTAGCCGGTGATCAGACGCGTCGAGCCGCGTTCGTCGGCGAGCCACTGCACCACGGTCGACAGTGCTTCCGGGTTGCATACCTCGACCACCTCTGTGATGAGGCTAAGGGGTTTGGCGTTCACATCGATGATGTGGTCGTCGTCGACTGCCAGACTGAGCGAGCAGGCCCAGCCGTGGGCAATTCCGATTGCCCGAACGATCGGCGATTGTTGTCTGGTGTGGATTCTTCCCGAACGCGATAGCTGCGGCACCCCGCGGCCGTCGGAAGGCAGAGAAATCAGGCGGACCATGAAGACCTTTCACAGCGGCGTGCTGTAGGCAGATGCAGACGACGTGGTGGTAGCGACGCCGTTGTCCACCCCTGGTGCGGTTCGGAAGTCTTGTCGGGGCCCGCTGTGACTGATTCGACGACCGGGCCGGTCCGGGTTCGCGACAAGTTTAGGGCAATTCGTGTCCGGTCGAGGCCGAACTTCTCAGTTGCGCAACCAGTACGAACCAGGTGTCGCCGGTATCCTGTCCACATGCGGAGTTCGAGCGGATCGGCCGCCTGCGCCAGGTGTTTCCGTTCCCTCGAATCGGCATGCCACAACGGAGAACCCTGCACTTCGGCGCGGTCGGTACTCGTGTCGGTCGGCCGAGAACGCAGAAGCCATCTCATGACTCGCCGCCTTCCTGCAAGGGCTCGCGTCGAGGTTCGTCGACGCATCTCGGGCACTGCCTGAGTTTGGCCTTCACGGAAGTTCCAGGTCGGCAGTGCTTCCAGGCGCCTGTCGATGTTCGACCGGCCACGCGCCATCGAATGGACCATCTCAAGTCTGCGGACTGAGTCACCGACGGTCAACCCGGCCCATGAATCCATTTCGCGACATTCCGAACAGGTCTCACCCAGTTGACCACGGGCTACCGCTACTTCGGTGGGGCAGGGCCGAGCACCGGGCCGTCGGTGGCAGGACAGCGGTAGGTGTATTGCGCGGGCTGTCGTGGACTCTCGACTCACCAGTCGTGTGACCGCCCGATCGGCATGCTCGGCACGCAATTCTCGGCCGTGCTACGCCTCTGGTCCGCAGCACATCGGCACGGCGGAAACCTCGGCGTGAACTACGCCTGGTTTCGGGTACCTGAACCCATTGTCTTGTTAGCCATCACATTGCTTGGATTGGAGATAGCGGGGTGCGTCCACGTGTTGGAGGGACGCATCTTCGCGATGCGCAATGACTATTAGGGGAGTTCAAGTGAGATTAGCGAGCACGACCGCCTGCGCACGACACGTTGCGCCGACCCAGAGCGGAAGGGCTTCCCGCCCCACAGGTATCGATCGAGACCGCAACGACTCCGCGCTTCACTGCGGAGAAGACCGGTGATGATATCTGTCGACACACCTCCGCTACCGCCGTTGGTATCCGGATCACGTCCGGCAATCGGCCATCTTTCCCAGGTGTTGAGAGATGCGGAGCAACTGATTCGCGCAGGATATGCCGAGCATGGAGAGGTTTTCCGCGTCAGCGTGCTCGGCAAACCTGCCGTGTTCATATTCGGCGAGCATACGAGACAGTTCTTCGAGGACCCTGCTCTCGATATCCGCAGCGCGTACGGCTTCCTCGGGCGAATGCTGGGCCAGGATGTATTCTTCCTCGCCGAGGACGAGGAGTACCGAAGGCAGCGTGAGATTGTTCTGAATCGCTTCCAAGGGCGCCACCAACTGGGCACCTACGTGGAGGTCATGGACCACGAGGCCCGTGGACTCGTGCAACAGCTGGGCGAAGAAGGCGAATTCGACATCTTGTCGCAATTCGGACCGCTGGTATTACGAGTAGCTGCACGCTGCTTCCTCGGGGAAAATTTCGCGTCAGGTCTACCGCGGGATTTCTACTCGGAGATCAAAGCGCTGTCCGGTGGTGTGCACTTCTTTCTGCCGAACTCGCTGCCGCTCCCATCTGTCGTGCGGTCCCGCAAGGCCCGCGTGCGCCTCGAGCGAGCCATCACCGACATGATTCAGGCGCGACGGGACAGACCAGTCGAGCCTGCGGACTTTCTCCAGAGCTTGGCAACGGCCGAGTATCAGGATGGCCAGCCCGTCCCTGTCGACAAACTGGTCGGATTGATCTTGTTGCTGACCTGGTCAGGCCAAGACACGACGGCAGGCCTCATGGCGTGGGCGATGATCGACCTTCTCCGCGATCCGGCTGCCCTGGAACGAGTCCGGGCCGAAGTCGAGCAGATCGTGGCCGACGGCACACTCGACCTTGCCGGGGTGGGGCGACTCGACTACACCTCCGCCTGCCTGCGCGAGACCGAAAGGCTCCATCCTGTCGCGCATATCATCAGTCGTCGCGCCACATCGGACCTGACGGTCGGTGAGTTCACCATCCCGCGAGGCGCGCTCGTGTTCGCCTCACCGGCGGTGTCGCATCGACTCGACGGAGTCTGGGAAGCCCCCCACGAGTACCGCCCTGATCGCTTCCTCGGAAGCGAGTCGAGAGAGCTGCGCCAGTCGTTGATCGGCTTCGGCGGCGGGATCCATCGCTGCCTCGGACAACACTTCGCGACCCTGGAAATGAAGATCGTGTTGGCGCGACTGATCGCCCGATTCGACCTGGAGTTGATGACCCGAGACCCCCGGCCAGCGGCCGGAAGCATGGCCTCGAAGGCACCCCAAGGGCAATGCCTCGTCCGCTACAGGGCGCGTCGATAGCGTCGACGAGTCGCACTGTCGGTGTCCCCGCAGCAGTCACCGCCTGCGGGGACAATCGTCGCCTGCCCTGAGATGTGCTCGAAGTCATTCCAGCGGGAAGGGACGAACTTCACGCATCTCGCCGTCCTCGAGCAGGAAGAACTGCATGGCGTCTGCGACGTCGGTGTCAGGCGAACGAGTTCCATCAGATGAGAATTTTCCGGAGGTTACGTCGAGTGTCCCGTCGAGAAAGGGTTCTATCGCGGCGTATTTCTCCGCTTCGGCACGATTCTCGATCTCGAGGATTGTCATCTCGAGTTTGGTCCGCTGCTCAGGTGTCAGCTGCACGTAGGATCCGTCGATGCGGATGAGACGGGCGGCTGGTTGTCCATCCTCTGTACCGAGTTCCAGTATCACTGGAGTGTGGTAGTCGGTGTGAATGGTCCTGAGGTTGGAGGCATCGCTCACGAATGGCATTACTACTCCGTTCGACTCGGTCGCTGCATCGGTGGTGCCATATGCGGAATGAGCTCGGACAGCAGTCTGTCGGGACGGCGATGGTGTCGCTCTCGATGGATTTTTCCGCCGCAAATACCGTGCGGCGGTTCGGAGCTCTGCCAGCCTGGGCGTCCACGGCAGGTTGTCCGCGCTCGCTCAGTCATCGATTGGCGGCTCACCGGGCAGCGCCCTGTCGTTCCACCGCGGCTCCCCTCCTAGACAACCTGCCCGCCGCGCGGATCCTTCTGTACGGGAGGCGCGATTGACGCACTCACGTCCGCTCACAGCCGCAGAATCCATCCAAACAAGGTCACCGGCGGAGCGGCAATAGCCCGGACTACCCGAACGTTCGGGTAGTCCGGGCTATTGACATCGCGCTCACTGTGGTTTATGTGAACCGTTGGTGTCGGGGTGGTCTTCGAGGTCGGGAGGCGCCGATCGGCGACGGCCATCCTGCGTAGCGATGCAGGCCGTCGAGCCCGGTGAGTGCGATAGGGGTAGGTGGCAATCGGCGGGTACGAGCGAACACCTCGCCGCGCAATGTGTCGAAGGCTCGAACCAGGGATTCCAGGGAACGCTCCAGGGCGTGGATGTCGCCCGCGGGAGCGTCGACTCGGCAATCGATGACGGCGGCGTTCAGTGCTAGACGATCGATGACAGCGCCCATCGTTTCGGTGTGCAAGGACGCCCCGGGGATGGGCTGCGGAGCCAGCTTCCCTATCCAGGCATCGACGACAGCCACAATATCCAGCCGCCGGACAACCGACGGCGGTTCGCAGTCTGACTTGTGAGACCTTCCGTGCAGCAGGTATAGAGCAACGGCGGAGTTCAACAGGGGGTCAGCGGAATCATCGACTCCGGACATTTGCCGCATTGCGCTCAGAAGCATTGTTCCAGTGGGCATTTGAGGCTCAATTGGTGCGGGCATCAGGACACCCCGACGGGGTTCGGAGGCAAGTGAGCGCCGTGCGAAGTCACTACTTCTGGTCTGGTGCGAGCTGTGGCTAGCGCCGGGATCGGCATGGCAGATCGAGCACGGTGCAGTTGATCCGGCTCAGCGGACCGTCCAGGCTGGCTTGCGGCTGGGGACCTACCGCCGGGAACCAAGGCTCCGTTCCGGTTGGGCGGCCCCGGCGACAAGTACCGGCCGACTGCGGATCTGCTGGCTGAGCGAGTGACGATTCCCGTTCGCCGGTCTGCCTGTAGACCGGCGGCGACCGTATCGAAGTCATGAAAAGAGTACTGCTGCACTGCGTAGCCACGCGGGCACGCATAATCTACCGTGGACACGGCAGAGACCCACCTCTCTGCGTTTGAGTACGGGGACGGCGGCAACCATCCCGACTGAATAGCGGTCGGCAATACCGCTGTTGTGGTGCGTCGACTCTCACAGCTCTTCAGCTGAGAGAGTCGACGCAACCCGCGCCGCGAAACCAGGCGTGGCACATCGTTCTCTGACGCCGCTGACGCGAAATGCGCCGCGCGAATCGAGACGGAACGCAGCCTTCGCCGTCTGTGCTCTGCACCTCCCGCTGGGTCGTCCTTCGATCGCCGAGAACGCCGCTGGACCTCAATGACCAGGAGTTCTTGCGATGTAGTTCATCCAAACAAGGTGCAATGCTTGACACAACAGTTTCAGCTACCCGAAACCAGGTGTAGTCAGCCAGTCGCCGCACCGCGAGCTCGCCCGTTCATCACATGTAGGCATCCGGTAGGCCGACATAGAGACCCCGCCCCCATTGTGAGGTCGACCCAGCAACCATGAACGCGTCGTTGTACACCAGTTCCCTGCCCCCCGACATGACGTGACGGGGCCCAGGCCGGTCGTACCACACCACACCCGAATTCCACATGTCACAAAACACGGGGTCATCGACCAGTCGGTCGAGCAGATCTCGTGCGCGAGGATGGTTCGAAGGCTCGGCCGCGAATGATCTCAGCTGCCCCACCTGTACTTCTGCTTCCCAATCCCAGTTCGGGGTCACACGTTTGGCTCTGCTGTCGAAGAACCACCACTCCAGCAGACTCGGCGCGGTATCCATGCCTGGCCATAGTGAACGGAACAGGTCGTTCGCCTCGTCGATTCGCCAGCTCTCGACCCAGGCTGCCGGGACGTCCGCGGCGAAGGATTTCAGCACCGCTAACTCGTGGCTCAGGGGCAGCCGGAACGTGGCGGTCGACTCGGGCGCACGGCCGGTGAGAACATCGAGGTGATACCGCTCGTGCTGCGTGCACTGGAGTACCTCGCCGATACGCCTCACTACCGCTTCCGATGGGTTGTACGCGGCACCCTGCTCGAGCTTGGCGACGGTCTGCGTCACAACATCGATCGCCGCAGCGAAGTCGGCCTGAGTGATTTTTCGCTTGCGCCGCCGTGAGCCGACGAACTCCCCGAGATCAGGCAGCGCCAGCCGTTTCGGATGGCGGCGGACCTGCCGATCGTTTGCGCTCATCTCATCGGATCCCTTCGGTTCGTGCATGTTGACCGGCGTACATCGTCGGTCGGAACTACCCCTGGTTTCGGGTAGTGCGAGATGTTGTATCAGGTAGTAACGCCTTGCTTGGATGTACATGACAGACGAACCACAGCGAGATGCGTCACCGGGCAACAGTAATTGCAGGGGGCGCGGCGCCACCAACCGGAGGGGAGGCGAAACCTGGAGTTGGCGTTGCTCATTGAGTAGAGGGAATTCATCTGAGCGGGAACTCTTCGACCGCGCTTCTTGAATAGTCCGTGCTTCCGGTGCGATAGGCGATCGATTCCGACGGACGTCGTTCGGTGCTGCCCTCTTATCGAAATGTCGCCCGATCCGCCAGGTATTGCCGAGTAATTCGAACCCCGACGGTAATGGGTTCACCTACAGGTCCGGATATCAGCAGTGAAGTGCAGCGATCTGATCGAGCACCGGAAGTCGAAGATATGACAGGAGAGGCCGCGTGTTAGGGGAGGGAAATGACACCAGAGGCAATGGTTTGCCCACGTCGACGATGCACGAACGGGATCCAGGGATGTTGAGTAGGCAGTTCGAAGAAGGGGGGCGCTTATGAGATCCGGCAGCGAGACCGTCCACGTGCACCCTTCACTGGGAGGTCAAGGACTACATCTGTGCGGCCGACGCGTTCGGAATCGGTAGTGGCTGATGTTGCTCTCGAACCTGGACGCCGCGATATCCGGCGAGGATGAGTCTCCGCCCAAGATCGGCCGGGTACTGCTCTCTCATCGACTTTTCCGGCGACTGACCCGCAAGGATCTTGCCCGAATTACCGGGATCTCCGAACCGCATATCGAAAAGATGGAGCGGGGAACACGAGCGGTCAGCAGCGAACACCTGGACTTGCTATTGCAAGCGCTGGGTATCTACGAGTTGGCCCGAGACGAATACGCCGATCTCGCCTATCAGCCCGAGACCGTCAGGACACGGCTACTCGGGAGCAAGGGCATCTCGCCCGAGAACCAGGATCTCGCTCTGCTCACATCCCTCGGTTGTCCCGCGGCGCTGATGGCGCCCGCCAGTTGGGACTTGCTCGCCACGAACGAACCGTTCGATATCGCGTTTCCCGGCGCAAGCGAGTCGAGAAATCTGCTCAAATGGCTGCTGTTCGACCCTCGTGCTCGGCAGGTACTCCCCGAGCCGTACTGGACACAAGAAACACACCTCATGGTCGGCGCGCTGCACTGCCTATGGCCCACTTTCGTACCGCGGCCCCGACTGGGCCAGCTACTCAACGAACTCGTCGAAGCACCCGAATTCGAGGAGTTCTGGCTAACCCCCATCCCGGCGGATGCGGTTCCATCGATCACGATTCGCTTGCAGGACATCGAAACCGGCACAACCATCGAACATTTCCGACAGCTCAACCATCCGCAATTCCCGTACAACCGCAGTTGGCGTGTATACGCCCTGCCGCCCGCGTGCAATGGCTGAACACAGCATGCTCCGAAGGATCCCAGCAAGCGATATGACTCCGCCAGACTGGGTTTCGGGCAAACGGGATCATCTGAACTGCGGTCTCGCTGGCCCGGGGCCGAGGCCGAGTAGCGACCCATGTTGAAATCGAGCCTCGGCGCCGGTATTCCCGGCGATGCCAATACAACTCCTTCGATCGGCCAGATTCTGATGTTTCATCGCAGATGGTGGCGACTGTCGAGGCGGAAACTGGCGACGGTCACCGGCATCTCCATGGCCCAGATCGAGAAGATGGAGCGCGGGGAGCGGCCTGTCAGTCGAGAGAATCTGGACACAATTCTGCATGCCCTGGGGATACATCAGCTGTTCCGAGACGAGTACGCAGAACTCGCCTTTCAACCAGAGATCGTCCAGAAGCGGCTGCTCGCAGGTGAGAACACCTTCCCGGAAGAACACGACGTGGCTGGGTTGGACAGCCTGAACTGCCCCGCCGCCCTGATGGCGCCCGCGAGCGGTGATCTGCTCGCCACCAACGATTGGTTCGACAGGGCTTTGCCGGGTGCGAGGCAAACTGCTCGACGACCGCGCGCGTGAGGTTCTACCGGAGCCGCACTGGAAGAGGGAAACCCACGTGATGGTCGCAGGGTTGCGCTGCCGTTGGCCTACTCTCGTCGCCCGCTCTCGGCTCGACGAGCTGCTCGATGAACTTGTCGACGCCCCAGCCTTTCTGCCCTTCTGGAGAACTCCGATACCCGTGGACAAGGCGCCGTCGACAACAATCCAGCTGCGCGACCTCGGCACCGGCAAAGCGAACGAGTATTTTCGGCAGACCAGTCAGCCGGACTTCCCCCACCACCGCCCCTGGCGGATTTACACGCTGAGCCCCAAGTCGCCAGCGAGATAGGCGGGGCGCATATCGGGAGTTCAGACGGCTGAAAGCGTGCAACCGACGAGACATCCCGGCACAGAGCCCCGACTCCTGCATGACCCTGCGTAGCGCGCCGAACTTGCCGCACGCGCGTAGGAAGCCTCCTGCTTCGCGGGCAAACTAAGTAACTACCGTTGCGATATGTAAATATGCGCATGAGACACGTCGATCCTCAGAGGGTCGCCGAGTCGCAGAGGTCCTCGACAGCCCGTGGGCGTGGGGCGATGTTCGTGCGGTGTGGATTCACTGGAGGTCGCGAGAGATCATCCTTCCGATGCTTCGTGATTTCGAGGGTGACTACCGGCTCTCGAATGAGCTGCTCGAGGCGGCGACGGTCCCTCAGTTGCGTAACCGATGGTGCTCGATTCACGCGAAGGGCTGGGCCTTGGACCCGGTGATCGCGACCCTGACCCAGGGGCGCCGGTACCGTCACGCGATGGGGTTCGAGATCGGCGAACGGGTCCGATGCACGCGGGACACCGAGGCCAACACCGAGGCCCGGACCGGGGTGTATCCGCTGGTGGAATGAGGTTGGCGACGTTCGGACTGTATCGACTACACCCGCGAGAAGACCGGTCGGACCTTCGCACGTAGCGCCTGTGGATTCTGCCCATTCGCGATGACGTCGGAGGGCAATCGCGCGGTGGTGTTCGAGCGCTACCGGCGAGATCCGGAAGTGGGAGCGAAAATGCTGTTCATCGAACGTACCGCGATGGATTTGAACCCGAGGCAGGCATTGCTGCGTGACACGCGCGCTCTGGACTACATCATCGAGGCGGGCCTCACCGATGTGTTGGACCTGTTCTATGAGCGACTCGAAACAGCCCCGCACGCACTGTATGAGGTCCGACGCTTTGCCCGGTTTTCCAGCAGTGCGAAGAAGCCGACCTTTCCTCGGTCCGTGCGTGCACTCGATCGTGGATCGCGCCGGGAAATGGTATCGCTACTGAGTGCGATGCCTGGCACGCCGACCGCTGATGAATACGGCACCATTCGCCATTATCTGCGTAACGACCCGGACCCGGCTCGCATCGAACACTTCTATGCCGTAGCCCCGGCGGGAATTCTCGACAAGGAGATTCCGAGGTTCTCCGAACTGTGGGAGGGCGTCGCGGGGTCGGGATTGTTCGACATGCGCACTTCCGTGGACGCCGTCTGAGGTCCGATATCGGACATAAGTATCTGTCCTGCCTCTCGATTTGCACTCTTCGTGTATAAAATGTATAAAAGAGATGTGAGTGATTCCCGCTCACGCAACCGAAAGATTCTTCCGGGTGTCGACCGTATTCCGGTACATCCCATTCGAGTGAGAGATCCATGTATTTCGAATTCAATGCTGAATGCTCCCCCGAGTTCCCTACGCGCTATCGCCATCGCCACGACACGACCGGTGCGGTCCAGGTCGAGCGCGCCGCGATCGTCGCATTGGCGCGCTACTTCGCCATCCGCGCCATCGAGATGGGGGCATCGAAATGACCCCCATCACGCCCCGGTCCGCCGTCGACCAATCCACGGCCGACCCGAAGGTTCAGGTGCCCAAGATGAAACTGATCCCCTACGGCCGCCACGGAACGACGACCACCGAGTTTCTCGAAGAGTTCGAGATCGGCAAGACGGGCCCGACCAGCTTGCGCAAAGTGGTCGGTGAGTACACCATCCGCTTCCACGTCATCGACGGCCCGCCGATGACCAACTACACCCGCTGGACCTGGCGACCCGAGCGCGGGGGACTGCGATACGAACACGCCCTGCGCGGCCACCGAGGCTGGACCATCACCAGAGCGTGGATGGAGGGCCACAACATCCTCCGAGACGGCACCCTCGGCAAGCAGTACTGCCGTGAGGATCTGCTGGAGCGAGAATGGTGGGACGGCGAGGACAGCGAGGATCGCTACCCCGAGGCCGGGATCCTCAGCGACGCGGCACTGCGATTCTGGCCCGTCGTCGATCGCGAGGGCGGGGCCCAACCCACCTGGCTGTTGAAACCCGGCGACATCGTGCGCACACGCGACGGCGACCGTGCCGTCATCCTGCCCCAGCCGCCCACGCCACCACTGGACTCCAACGCCCAGCCCGCAGCAAACGTGTCAGGCATCCATGGCCTGCACATACCGCCCGTCGAATACGACGTGCTCGACAGCAAAGGCAAGCCGACCGGGACGCCGTGCACCGGCTATCGCGAAGAACTCGCCCTGATCATGCGACCCCATCCCACACCACCACCCAACGACTCGGCGGCGACCGAACCACCGGCCGACCCCACGCCGACGACCACGTCGAGCGGAACCGAAACCAGCTGAACAGCTGAACACCTCGCCCACCGACCAATCCGGTCGCGCGGCCCACGCGCCGCGCGACCGCACAATCCTCCCCCGAGAGAGCGACCATGCCCCACCCTCGCAGCGCCTACTCCCTCCACACCAACGGGCTGCTGGGCCTGACCGCCGTGCACGCCGTCGACGAGCACGGCCAGCCCGCCCTTCACATCTTCATCTCCCCCACCGGCCAGGCCGCCCTGCCCGCTGTGGGCATCAGCACGATCGAAGACCCCGAACTGCGTGCCGACGCCAAACAGGAACTCAGGTGGCTGATGCAGGCCCACGATCACCTCAGTGCCCTCACCGCAGCACGGCCCGGGCCCGCGAGCGCCGACCCCGCAGCCGGGCCGATCGCCCAGCCCACGAGCTGCGAAGCGCACACCACACAGCGCCACCAGGACGCCACCGTGGTCCTCACGCTGCGAACACAGCCCCCCACCGCGGACCTCCTCGCGGCGCTCCACAGCCGCTGGCCCGGCGCCGCGCTCGCCCATGCCGACGGGCTCGTGCCCGTACGCGACGGTGACACCCTGAACATCACCCTGCCCGCCCGGGCGCTGGTCGACTTCTTGAGCTGGTGCCGCGAGCAACCCGCACCCGAACACTCCCCCTGCTGAACCGCGCCACCGCGACCCGTACACGCTGGAATCGAAAGTTGTTGTCTGCCATGTCCGATGCGCCCCTGTACTGCCTGCCGCCGTCGACCGAGGACACCCGTAGCTTCATTCGCGCCGGAGCGCTCGCCATGATCGCCTCACCCGGGCAGGGCAATTCGATCGAGGACGCCTACCACCGGATCTGCTTCGACAACGGTGTCTACACCGGCCGCTATCCCGGGGACGAGCGCTACCTGGCCTGGCTCGGAAAGCATCGACGGCACGCCGAGCGTTGCCTGTTCGCGGTGGCCCCCGATGTCGTCGGCAACCACTTCGCCACTCGCACGCGATCGCGCGACATGCTCCGACGCATTCGGGATCTAGGACTCCCGGTTGCCTACGCCGCGCAAAATTTCATGGATCTGGACGCATGGGACCTGTGGGACGAGATCGACTGTCTGTTCATCGCGGGTGACGACGAGTGGAAGTTGGGACCGGCCGCCGCCAACCTCGCCGCCGTGGCGTCCAGTCTGGGCAAGTGGGTCCACATGGGCCGGGTGAACTCGTTCAGCCGCTTTCACTACGCCCGCTTGATCGGCTGCGACAGCGTCGACGGAACCCACCTCACTTACGCGCCGGACGTGAGCCTCGCCGAAATACTCTCGTGGATAAGGAAATCCGACCTTCATACACAAGCACTGAGCTTGTAGCCGTTCGACCACGGCGCGGGGGTCGGGTCCGGCTCGACCCCCGTGTTGCTCCGCCGACAGTCTGCTGCGCGTGAGCGCCCGACGGGCAGGGTTCCCGGCCAACTCAGACCACAAGACATCCCAGCCGGAGCGGATCGCGCCTCGGCCTCACCGCCTCAGGGCGGCAACCCGTATTCGAAACCTTTTCCCGTGCAACGCAAACCAAGGAGACTCGCCATGGGCGATCTGTATACCAACGGCCATATCACCGTCGCGGACACCCGGCTCGCGGCGCTAGTCACCGCGGCCAACGCGCGGTTCGGTGACTACCGGCCCGACGACGATTCGATCGGCGCACCCGAAGACCTCGCCCGGTTGTTGATCGAATCCGCCGGTGGCAACGACGAGCCGGAATCGACCGACATGGCCACGATCGAGCGCAACAACGACAGCGGCGCGACCACGATCGCGGTCACGGTCGTGTTCGGCGACGTCGACGACCAGTGGCGACAGGTGGCTCATCTACTCGCCGAGCACGGCGCAGAGGGGGAATTCACCCACGAGCCCAACGACGGCAGCAGCCCGTTCCGGACACGGCTCAGCGAGGGCCAGGTGCACGAGGACAACGCCCTGCACCACGTCTTCGCCGGAGACATCATCGGCCACGTCGGACAACTGGGGAAGACCAGCGGCACCACCCTGGACTTCCTGACGCCCACCCTCTACGCGGAAACGGACGTCGTGGGCGCACTGCTGGCCGAACTGCACACCCGCCGCACACCCCACCCGCCCGGTGACACCGACTCCACCGCACGCGAACAATTGGACAACTGGACCCAGCTCGCGGGGATCAGCTGGGCAATCCACCCGGTCACCGCCCCCTGACGACGCAGCCCCGTCTTCCATTCGGCGGCGCTCGCTGTGCACGGGCGCCGCCAGTTCGAAGGATTCGTCTTGACCACGCCATATCTGGAAGCGATCGCTGCGATCACGGCGATGATGATTCGCGAGATCCTCGAAGACATCGCCGGAGGCATCGTCCCCGAAACCGTGCGCACCTACAGCGAGCTTCACGACTGGGTCGACGCCAACACCTACGCCGCGGAATTGGTCACCGAGTTCGAGAAGACCCACGATTGGCTCGACTTCATCAACGACGCGACCGACCGCGTGGATGTGTGGCTACGTGCCGGACGCCCCGGCTACCTCGATCAGCACACCGCGTCCTCCTGGCACGAGTCCACACTCATCTATCTCGGGGAACACGCGGACACGTTGCCCAACCACACCAAGGTCGACCGCCTGGCCGCCGCCGCTGCCGTGTGGACCGAACCCAACGTCTACGCCCCCTACACCTGGCGCGAGGGGATGCCCGCTGATTCGACGACCCACCACCAAACCACCTGAGAACCACACACTTCCACGCCGACTCGACTGCGGGCCCGTCGCAGGCGCGAGCACGGCGGCGGCGCGCCGAGCCCGCCGACGCCTACGCACACGACCATCGCGTTCCCGTGAGCACGTACTCGGGTGCCCGCGCGCCGCCGGCCGGGTTACGGGGCCGGGATCACCTGGATATGTCGGTGTGAGCGATACAGTTCGGGCAGGCGGGTGAGCACGGGAAGATCGTGATCGAGCGCCGCGGCGACCACCGGCGCGACGAGCGGCCAATCCGGGCCCGGGTCGTAGGCGACCCGCGTGCGCACGCTCAACGCCGCGCGCGCATCCATCACCGTGAACTTCACCGTCGCGGGGCGTTCGAACAATGTCGCCAGGTTCGCACCGGCGTTCCCGCTCATCGCCGCAGCGGCCATGAGGGAGGTCGGGGCGATCACGAGGATGCGATGCTGGTTACGGAAGTCATCGAGCAGCACTTGCCCGTAGATCGGTGTTTCGGCTATCGCGGTCAGCAGGCTGTGGTCGACAACAGCGCTCACGCCGCGCCCGCGCGAGCGGCTGCGCGGTCCAGCGCCGAGGTGATCTGGTGCGACCATGCACGCGCCGCGCGCACTTCGGCCTCGGAGTACTGGCTGATCGCAGCCCGGGACAGTTCGGCCTCGCGGGCACGCTGCTCTTCGTCGAAATAGCCCTCGGGCATCCCGGAGCGCAACATCGCGGTCGGCACGCGGACCACCCCGCCGTGCTCGTCGCGCAGCTCTGTGACCTGTACGGGATCCTGGTCGGACATGGGCCAAGAATACCATCGCCGCCCAGCTCACACCGCTGGTCGAGCATCGCGGACCCGGCATCACCTACAACAGGATCAATACGGGCACTGTGGCAGACCGGCCGCAGGTCGATGATCCGGGGCGCCGGGACCGGCGACTACTCCACGATCTGGGCTTTTCGCGCCCACGACATCGGCACCACTATGGCCCACTCGCGGCGACGGCGCGTGATCGGTAGATGGCAGTCCTCTGCCACTACTCGCTCGCGGATCTGACCGAAGAGCCCGCGGGCTTCGCTGATCGCGAGCGGGTCGAGGATCTTCTCGCCACTGACCGGGTAGTCGTTGCGGTGCGCGTGCCAGGTGTCGGGATGAATCATCAGCACGGTGTCCGCAGGACGTTCGTGGTAGGTCAGCGCAATCGTGCCGTCGGACCGTACAGCCGACAGTACGTCGGCGAATCGGGTCTGAACGGCGCTCGCCGGAAATGATTGCACCGGCCGGATTATACACAAACCACACTTCGATTCCGTCGCGTCGTCGTCCCGGCCGACGAGTTCGATGACCACGTCCACACCCTGACCTGTCGGTATCTGTGCAGGTAGAAGCACTGCAACTCTCGATTTGTGTATAATCTGTATAATCTGTATATTGGGTCTTGTTGGTCGAGAGAGACCAACCGACTCCCCTGAATCCACTTTCGGAGCAATTCATTGACCCAGAACACATTCACGCCAATCGGCACCCGGGACACGGTCACCGACGGCCACCGCTTCCTGTCGCTGTGGAACGCGGCCCACAGCGGTGTCGAAGTCGCCGTCGAGAACCGCTACGGCGACGGCGAGGTCGTCGTCCTCGATGACACCCAACTCGACCACATGATCGACGCGCTGACCGCCATTCGCACTCAACGCGCCGCGACCACCACGCCCCGAATCCGGCACCACACCATGCCGATCAAGCTCCTCCAGCTACTGCCGCGCCAGACCAGGGCAATCGAAACAGCGGCCCAGCTGACCAACAGTTCCCGTCACGTGACCGTCACCGATCACGCCGCAGTGTTCGACATGAACAATCCCCCGGCCTGGGCAACCGCAACCCTGAACCAGCTCCGTACGGATCCGAATACCCCCGACCACGTGACATCCTCGTTCGCCGAAGTCGCCCAACGACTGAACAGCATCGGCACCGACGGCCCGCCGCCCGAAGACCGCTCACCGGCATGAACACCACGCCGGTCCCGGTGCGGTTCAACGACCGCGACGAGGACGACGACGCCGTATGGCACGCCCACCAGCGCACCGACGGCCGCTGGAACGTCGAAGGCGAGCAAGGCCCCGTCGAATGGCCCTACCGCACAGACGAACTCGAATTCCTGTGAGCGATCCGCCGTCGCCAGACCACTCCCAACCATCGCTACCCATACCCAAACCTTCTGTGCAACAACGAAAAAGGAGAACCCTCATGACCACCCCCGGTGATGCCCGTCAGGCCGACGGCGACAGTCCGCGCGGCCCCCACGTCGAACCCCAGATCGACCCGCCGACCAAGCCCAGTGACCGTTCGGCCACGGCCACCTGGGATATCGGCAAACCCGACAGCGCCGGATATCAGCCCCAAGCGGTACTGAGCGTGATGCACGACTCCGGGCGGTACTCCATCACGCTGGGCGCGGGCCGCGTCCAGCGCGACGGCGTTCTCGTCAGGGTGGTGTTCGACGCCAAAACGATTCCCAGCACCGTCCTCAGCCGTGTAGACGACAAGCCCCGGTTCCATCGCGGAACCCTCAACAAGCTCCTCACCCAGGCACTCGCGGAACTGCGGACACGCTACGACGCCGACGACGAGGTCATCACGCCGTACTTCGATCCGACCTCCCACTGGCACATCCGCTGACATCGGCGAAGCCCGGACCAAACCTCTCCTCGGCGTCGCGGCCGATCGCCGCGCCAAGCCCCACCACAGGAAGGACACACTCGTGGCCGACAACCCCGAAGTCGCCCCCCACTCGACACCCACCCGAGTCCCCGGGGATCGCTCGATCTCCCTGGCATGGAATGTGGGCAATCCCAGCGAGGGCCAACAGCCTCAGGCGGAACTCACCGCCCACTACTTCAAGGGCAGCGGCTACATCGCGAGACTCAAGGCCCGGACCGAAGGCCGCGACAAGGGGTGGATCACGCACCACTACGCCGACCTGATGGGCCGACCGGGAAGCGTCATCGACCAGTTGGAAGCAACGCGCTACTCGGCCAAGAACTTGGCCAAGTTCGCCAATAACGCTCTCGCCCAAGTTCGCCGCCGGTTCTGTGACGACGACGCCGAGATCACGGCCTACTTCGATCCCGCCTCGGAACACCACACCTACTGACTCGCAGGTTCGACGCCACGGGTCCGGGCAGCTTGTGACTGCCCGGGGCCCGTGGGAAATCTGTCTCTCTTCACGCCGCCCGATCCGGCGGCGTCGCTGACACCCGATGTGGCGACGCCGCGTTCCCGGTGCGGCCCATCCCGAACATTCGATTGTCGAAGGAATCTCGCCATGTCCGTGAAGGTCATCACCACCGACGAGTACCACGCCGACCGCCACCACGAGCACGCCGGAACCGCCGCGGACCTCTACCCCGAGACCGTCGAGAACTGGAAAGCGACGTGCCCGACCTGGCACGGCCACCACTGGCAGATGCGCCTCGTCCCCGGATCGGGCACCTGCCTGGCCCCGGTCAACGTCGTCACCGGCTGAGCCACCTCACCGCCCGCCGTCGAACCTGAACCCTCTGTGTCACAACGAGACAAGGAAACCAACCTATGAGCACACCGCCGCTGGACCCGCCCGGACCGGACCGCCCGCAGGGTCCGCTTGCCGAGCCCGACAAGCAGTTCAGGGATTTCGACATGTGGTGGAAAGTCGGCGACCCGACCGACAAGGGGCAGCCGGGCGCGGAGTTGTCGGTCGAGGTCAGCATGGACCGCGACGGCTATCACGCGGACCTGTACGCCCGCATCGTCTACCCCGTCGGCTTTATCAGCGTCATACCACCGCACAGTGTCAGGATCGCCACGTACGCATACGATTCCGTGCCCGATCACGTCGAGCAATCCTACGGTGCGATCCGGTGGTACTTCCGTGAATTGGGGCTCGCCGAGTTGCGTCGACGATTCGTTGCCGAGGACCCCGAAGTGTTGCCGTACTTCACCCCCGGCTCCGACCGCTTCCACTGCTGAACGCGACCTGGTTTCGCCGCAGAGCATCCGCCACACTGCCCCGCTGCTCTGCGGCCCCGGCACGCCGACGCAGTTCCGAACATCAAATCGTCGAAGGACTTTCGTTCATGATCCACCGAGCATCCACTTTCGATCCCCGCCTGCCCGGGCCCGCCGACGCGCCGGTCCGTATCGGCGCCGGTCCCGCGACCGTCATTGCCCGCTGGCCGATCGGCGATGTCGACACCAAAGGTTGGCGGCCCCACGCCGAACTTCGCGTCACCTTCGAGCACAGCGGTCGAGGCAACTGCTACACGGCGAAGTTGACCGGCCTCTACGCCAACAGCGACGGCGCTGCCACCCACGCGGTCGGTGTCGCGCCGGTTCTGCTGTACCAGCGCCACGTCAAACGCTTCCGGCGCATCCAGCTCGAACGAACCTACGCCCGGGCGCAGACGATGCTGCGCACACGATTCGCCCACGACCGCCAGGTCCGCGCGTTCTTCGATCCTGCCTCACCGGTGTTCACCGACCTCGAATCCTTCGGGATCGGCTTCCACATCCCGGACCCGGCACGGGCCCACCGCGCTCGCCGCTGGGAACTGCACCGAATTGCTGATGACCCCGACCGCTTCGGCACCTATGCCGTTGCCCACGGAGTCGAATTTCCCGACGGCACAGCCGCGATGCGAGGGAACGGATTTCCCGAGTCCACGGTCGCGCTCGGCGCGACCTTCCACGCGGCGAGCGCTCTCGGCCCCGAACGGAGCCATCGTGTCGTCTGGATCGACCCGCCACCGTCGACCGATTGGGCGAGGGTCCGTGTCGCGGTACGCGTCCCCCTGGCCGACGATGAAGGTGACACGTGGGCGATCTGTTCGATCCTGACCAACGTCTTGGGCCACCCTCGCCACGAGTTGGAGGAGATCGGATGGCGCTTCCCTGACGGGTGGCGCGATGATGCCGTGGTCATCGACCCCGTCGACGAGTTCACTGCCGGTTGCAGCACGCAGACGCTATACAGCCACGAGAACGATCTCGACTCCGAGCAGGCCCGCGCAGAACATCACGGGTGCGAACACACCCTGTTCGGTACATCCACCGAGGGCTGGACCGACGAAACCGACACCCACTTTCGCGAGGCGGTCGGAGTCGCGGAACTGTGGGTATTCAGCAGTTTGGATTGGCATGCGGTGGTGATACGACGCACCAGTCAGCCCGACATCGCGTCTCTGTTGGTGTTCCGCGACAACGACTTCGACCCGGACGACGACGCCACCTTCGCGTCCGGTCAGAGAATCGTCGACAACGCACCGTATCCGAACGTCGAGGACGCAAAACGCGCCGGAATCGCCGCGATCGTGGACTTTCTGTCGCGGCAGTGCGACTCGCCGACGTCGTGAGTTC